>JAMONB010000291.1 GCA_027066745.1 Flavobacteriaceae bacterium | reverse complement strand
ATCTATATCTGCAAAATTTATTAAAGAAAACGGGTAATATCTTTGCACATCTAATAAATCGTAATCTGTTTTAATAAGCAAAAAGTACAGTAACTTAAAAACACCTACAAATAAAAGCACAAATTCACCCAATAAAGCAATTCTAAAAAAGTGCTTAAATTTAGGAAGTTCTACTTCATCCATATTGTAAAAAAAATTACCTACGCTTAATGTTAGAGCTACTAAACTGCTGCGTAATAATACCAGTAATGGTATGATAGCATAACCCACCCAAGACCATTTTTGTTGGTTTTCAATTAGTTTGTCTAGTTGTTCTTTGGCAAGTTGCTCGGAGTAAAAATTAGAAAGTAAAATATCTGTTTTAATCAAAAAATTTGATAATAAAGTAAATAACAAGATTAAAACAGATATTATTAAAAATAAAATTGTATATCCGTTATTTGTCATAATCCTGTAATTCCAGCAATAACAAGCCTGTCAAATATTTTTTCGCCAAAATATCTTCTATTTAATTTGTAAACAAACTCATTAAGATATAATTGAAGATATTTTCTCTTTATTTTATGATAGTTTCCTGTGAAATTTCTTTTAGCATTACTAATTACTATATGAACCCATTTTAATGTTTCCTTAGTTGTTTGCTCTGATGATTTTTCTGTTATATGGATTTCAACATAATCTGCAATATTAATGTATGATGTGCTTTTATCAGTAAAGACAATGACTTGTTCGTCGTCTATTGCTGCTTTTAGCGTGTCATCTGTTCCTTGAGCTTTGTGGTCATCAAGAACTTTAGCTTTAAAATATCTGCTTTGTCTTTCTACTTTTCCTGTTTCAATATCTTCAAGTATAGTGCTTTCTGCCATAATCATTACATTAGCTTTGGTTTTACTTCCTCTACCTGATTTTTGTGTATTATGTTCTATTTCAGATGCTTCAATGGTAAAATATCCTTCGTCCATTTCTATCATTCCTTCTAAAGTATATCTATCATCGCGGTTCCCCATAGCTTTTCTTAGCTTATGGATCATTGCCCATATAGGCTCATATCTTTTAAAACCTAATTGACGTTGAATTTCTTTTGAGGAAAAACCTTTTTTTGTTGCACTTAATAAAAACATAGCTTTATACCAAACCAAAAAGGGTAAATTGGAACTCTGCATTATCGTACCACTTCGTAAAGATGTTCTACTTCTACAAGATTTACATTCATAACTCCATTTACTTTTTATCCAATAATGTTCAGTATGACCACAACGCTTGCAAACTATACCTATTTTATCACGTTCTTCTTTAAAATGTTGACGACAAACATCTTCACTCCCAAAATTTGCAGTAAATTCAAATATATTCATAATATTTATTTTGCTCAAATATAAGCATTTATTTTTAATTATGAGCGTTTACGGATATACAATCTTTTTATTACTAAAAGAAAAAAAACAAACAAAAAGGATACGATTTAAAAAATAGATGTATATTTGCAGCTGTTAAAAAAACAAGTAAATTATGTATGCAATTGTAGAAATAGCAGGGCAACAATTTAAAGTTAAGAAAGACCAAAAGGTATTTGTACATCGTCTACAAGAGGAAGCAGGATCAAAAGTAAGTTTTGACAAAGTTCTTTTATTAGATGATGGAAAAGTAACAATTGGCGCCCCGGCTATCAAAGGTGCAGCGGTAAACGCTAAGATCCTTAATCACTTAAAAGGTGACAAAGTTATCGTTTTTAAGAAAAAACGTAGAAAAGGTTATAAGGTAAAAAACGGACATCGCCAGTATTTATCTGAAA
>JAMONB010000290.1 GCA_027066745.1 Flavobacteriaceae bacterium | reverse complement strand
TAATTTTTACTAATAAGCTTTTAGAGCCACTCGTTCCTCCTAAATAATCATCCCCAAAATAATAATCGTATTCTCCTTCTAAATACCCTACATTCACCTCTCCAGTAATAACTAATTTACCTTCAGATTTAAAATTATAAATTATATTTTCATCTGAGTAATCTATTATTGATGGATTTTGACTAAAACTAACTATTTCAGCTTTCATTAATTTCCATTCTCCAATAATTTGGTTATTAATTCTTGAATTATCATCACCTGTACAACTAGAAAGTACTACAACCACCAATAAAAAAACTAGTACTCGTTTCATAATCTAACCTATTTTTACTACTAATAACTTGAATTCTATTAATAGATGCTAATCTTAGTCTATGGTTGCTTTAAATTTTCTAACAATAATATTATCTATAATTTGTAATTTAATTTTAACAGCTCGTCATTTATTTTTCACCAACATATTCTGCAGATTTTTCCGCAAACATTTTCCACTTTTCCTTGTAATCAAATGAAACTTGAACCCATTCTTTCATTGGTCTATTTTTTCCAGATGGATCAAATAATTCTGAACCTTCTAAGCTTAATGCTTCTTGATGAAATTCACCATTTAGCTTAAATACCATTGCATTTTTAAAAAAACAGGTAAATGCTTTTTTATTTATTTTGAAGCAAGGTTTTCCAAACATTTGGCTTTTAATCCCATTCTCAATTTTTTCTCCAACTGATACAAAGTAAATTTCTTCTTCTGACATAATACTTTTTTTACACTCTAAATTGGGCTAAATGATAATTAATACCAAGTTAACATTATTATGTCGCATTGAAATTATTTAATTTTTGCTTTTCTATATTTAGTTTAGGGGACTAAATACCAACTTATTTTTAGAAGTCTTAATTGCTTTTTCATTTATCAGCATTTTGATAAATTCACCTTTATTATATTTATTAGCCTGGTCATCATAGTGCTTACTTTGCGGATTACCTGATTGACCAGTTGGCAAAATACTCATACTATTTTCTACATCATAAAAATCAATGACTCTACGTGTTGAAGGGCCTGAGGTCACCTTATAATAACCTGTACTATCTAATTTAAAAGCTAAATTATTTATCACTTCTGCTCCACCATTAATTTCAAAAGGACCCACATTAAAATATTCTCTTAAAGCTGATACTTTTCCCATTGGATGGTTGTGTTCTATGCTATGTACTTTGCTCCACACCCAACTATCAACCGCCTCTCCTAATTGACCTTCTAAAAATGAAACTGTACTTTTTAACGATTTACTAATAATATCTTGCTTTGATTCTATTTTGTCTTTTGTAGTTATATCATTCCACCAAACAGAGCTATCTCTTGCCATTTGTACAGCAATTACTTTTTTCTGTAGACTTGTATTGATAAAGGTTTTGAATGTTTTACCCATCTCATCTTTAAATGTATTGTTCAAAAACTCATAAATAAAACGATTATAAATGGTTGGGGCAACACTTTCTAAATGATAACTACCATCCCACTTTTTTAGAATTTCAATAGCTTGTTTTTCAGTTTTAGAAAAGTCATCTATTGTAATATCTTTCAGAGCATTCTCTACAACTGTTGGTGTTATAGAACTGGTAACATCATTAATCATTTTCAGTACATCTTCTTTGGTGAAATCATTTTTTGGCTCTAGTAAATTTACAATCCGTTTGGCTCTATCTTCAGGCAAGTAATACCCAGGATATAGCATCCCTGCAATTGAATCTGGCTGATTGTTCGCAGAGTATACATAATGGCTTGTCGGATTTATAGCTTGTGGATTTTGTTCAAAATCTAAATATGTCTTTTCATCATCAGTACTATTCCCATTAAGGTATAATTTTGAATTGACCTCATTTTTAAATTTATACAATTTTGCTGATGCAAACCAAGCAATATTATCATCTGCGTCTCCATACATAATATTTAAGCCTGGTGCATGAAGCATTGCAGCCCCATGTTTAAACTCTTTTAATGAATTGGCATGAGACAATTCATAAGCCACTTCTAACATTTTATTAGGAAATTTTGTATAAATCCAATCCATTGCTATTGGACGTTCATCTGTAATTTGCTCAATTATATCATTTAATATTGGGCCATGTTTACTTACTTTAATTTTATACTTAATCGTTGTTGAATCTTTTACTTTTATCTCTTTATCCCAAAATTCATACGCTTCAAATCCGTTAGGTGTTTGATATTCATTTTTATTTTTTGGATTATTCTCTTCAATATAAAAATCGATATCATCATTTTCTAACATGGTTAATCCGTAAGCATATTTTCTATTATGCCCAAGCATAGGAAAAGGAGTCAAAGCCATATTGTAACCGTACATTTCGTAGTTTGGAGTTATAATATGTGACTCATACCAAACGGCTGGTTGTGCAAAGCCTATATGAGGATCATTTGCGAAGATCACCTTCCCATTTTTAGTTTTATCAGCACCTATGACCCAGCTATTACTTCCAATAAAAGGAGAAACTGGTAGTTGTTCATAAATGGCACTAACTGCTTCAGCCAATCTAGTTTCTATAACGGCATTCTTTTCTGTCTTTATCAATGTTGTATTTTCATAAATTGGAATCGCTAATTCATTCAAATAATCATTTCCTAATTTACTTTGAACTTCAGTTAATACAGGATCAGTTTTATGAGCTGCCGCAAAGCTAAATGACATATACCCAAATACATTATATACATCTTTTAAAGTGTATTTTTCCTTATCAATACCCAGTAAATAAAATTCGACTGGAGTTGCTCCTTTATCTATAAATTGATTGACACCATCTAAATATGCCATCGTCAATTGATAGACTTTTGAGTTTTCATCTAACGCTGCTATTGTTTTTTTAGAAGCTTCTTCAATACCTAAGCCTGAGAAAAATTTATCAATTCTAATTAATTTTTGACCAAATAATTCTGAGAGCCTGCCAGCTGCCAGTCTTCTAATGACTTCCATTTGCCACAATCTATCTTGAGCGTGTACATAACCTAATGCTCTACGGGCATCTAATTCGTTTTGAGCATAAATATGAGGGATACCATAATCATCATAAAAAACTTCAACTTTATCTTGTAATAATACTAATTTTAGTTCTCCTTTATAAGTTGGTTTTAAGCTATTTTTAAACAAATAGCCACCTATAAGTGCTACGATAAGGAAAACGGCTAAAATTTTAAGAATTGTTTTAAAAATACGCATTACGATAGAATTTATGTCTCAAATATAATGAAATAAAAACAGCCTCAATAGTTGAGGCTGTTTATTGTATATTTTTATGTTCAAAAAGGATTAAAACTCTTCTTCTCCATCTCTTATCGGAACGGTTTGCAATGTAAAGTCTTCACCTTCCCATAATTCTCCATTCTCATTAGTTTTACTGTAGTCATAAGCCCAACGGTGTACCGTAGGGATTTCTCCTGGCCAGTTACCATGTATATGCTCAACAGGGGTTGTCCATTCAAGTGTTGTTGCCCTCCATGGGTTTTTAGAAGCTTTCTTCCCTTTTGAAATACTAAAGAAAAAATTGGCTAAAAATATAAGTTGAGCTAAGCCTCCAATGATTGCAAATATCGTCATCAACACATTGATGTCTGCTAAATCATCAAAAATAGGAAAAGCAGTATTACTATAATAACGTCTTGGCAAACCTGCAAGACCTACAAAATGCATTGGAAAAAACACACCATAAGCTGCAATAGCGGTTAGCCAAAAATGAAGGTAACCTAAGTCTTTATTCATCATTCTACCATACATTTTAGGAAACCAATGGTAAACACCAGCTATCATTCCGAAAATGGCAGAAACACCCATTACTAAGTGAAAATGTGCTATTACAAAATAAGTATCATGTACATTAATATCAAGAGCACTATCTCCTAAAATTATACCTGTCAATCCGCCAGTAATAAAAGTAGATACAAAACCTATAGAAAATAACATGGCCGTATTCATTTGTATATTACCTTTCCAAATGGTGGTAATCCAATTAAATGATTTGACGGCAGACGGTATGGCAATTAATAATGTTGTAAAGGTAAATACAGAACCTAAAAACGGATTCATACCTGTAACAAACATGTGGTGACCCCAAACTATCGTTGATAAAAATGCAATCGATATAATTGAGATAATCATTGCTCTATAACCAAATATCGGTTTTCTAGAATTCACTGCCAATATTTCTGAAACAATACCCATTGCAGGTAAAATGACAATATATACTTCAGGATGCCCTAAAAACCAAAATAAGTGTTCAAAAAGTATAGGAGAACCTCCTTTATAATGTAAGACTTCACCAGCAACATAGATGTCTGACAAATAGAAAGAAGTACCAAAACTTCTATCAAAAATCAATAATAACGCAGCAGATAATAATACTGGAAATGATACAACACCAATAATTGCTGTCACAAAGAAAGCCCAAATTGTTAATGGCAATCTTGTCATTTTCATACCAATGGTACGTAAATTTAAAACAGTAACAATATAGTTTAAAGCACCTAATAATGACGATGCTATAAATATTGCCATAGAAACCAACCATAAGGTCATTCCTAAACCAGAACCTGAAATTGCTTGTGGCAAGGCACTTAATGGTGGGTAGATAGTCCAACCAGCATTTGCGGGCCCTGTTTCAATAAATAATGAAGCCAACATAATAACTGATGATAAAAAGAACAGCCAATAGGATATCATATTTAAAAAACCAGATGCCATATCACGAGCACCAATCTGTAACGGAATTAACAAATTACTAAACGTACCACTTAGGCCTGCTGTTAGTACAAAAAACACCATTAGCGTACCATGAATAGTCACTAAAGACAAGTACATGTCTGGCGTCATTACTCCACCTTCGCCTGCTCTTCCTAAAAAGGCTTCAATAATACTAAATGATTCTTCAGGATAGGCTATTTGTAAACGAAACAACATAGACATAAAACCTGCTATAACCCCCATGATAATACCCGTAATTAGGTATTGTTTAGAAATCATTTTATGATCTTGACTAAAGACGTACTTTGTTACAAAAGTTTCTTTATGATGATGATCTGACATATTTTTTACTATTTATTTTATTATTTATTTATTTGAGCAAAAGTTTTCTGAGTAGCTAACCACTTATTAAAGTCGGCTTGTTCATCAACAATAATTTTTAATTGCATATTATAATGAGAAGCACCACATATTTTGTTACATAATAACAAATAATCAAACTCAACGGCTTCTTTTCCTTTTTCTTTTCTTAACGCATTAATATGCTCGAATTTTGCTTTTGTATCATCATTTAGCCTCATTTCTGCAGTAGTCACAGATGGTGTAAAAGCTAATTCAGTAACCATACCAGGCACACAATTCATTTGAGCTCTAAAGTGAGGCATAAATGCAGAGTGTAGTACATCTTGTGAACGTAATTTAAAGATTACTTTTCTATCTTTTGGCAAATGCAATTCTTTTACAAATTTTCCTTCTGCAACTGCTAAAGGAATATCATCAGAAGCATTTTTATCAGAAAAATCTACACCCATAGTGTTTACACCTTTAATAAAACGAACATTGGCATTTCCTAGTTCATTGTCTTGACCGGCATAACGTGCTTCCCATTGAAACTGTTTTGCATACAATTCAATTATTAAGGGGTTTTCTGAATCAGATGAATCCATAATTTCATTCCATGTCCATAGGCCATAAATAATCAACCCAGAAAGTACAACCGTCGGTATCACTGTCCAAATAGTTTCTAGTTTATGACTATCTGCAAAAAAATATGCTTTTCTATTATTAATACCTCTATACTTAAAAGCAAAAAAGAACAATACAAATTGAATGATAAACTGAACAACTAGAATTAAACCCATAGTTAGTTTAAACAATATATCTATATGGTGACCTTCAGCAGATGCGGACAGTTGAGGTAATAAAGTGTCTTTATAACCAATCAGACTGTATATCATAAGCCCATAAACAAAACCCATAAAAACGAGTAATAGCCACCCATTAATATTATTTTCTTTTTCTGTAGCTGTTTGATTTTCAACTTTTGTTAAGCCTAATAACTTTACAAATTGCCAAATTCCGACAATTATAATTACAAATATTATAATATAAAATAATGCTTTCATTAAATATATGAGTTAGTTTCTTAATTTTTCGTGATGGAGCAAATATAAATAAAAATATTTGTTTTTATGATATTTATCATATTATTAGACTATAAATAATTGTAAAGATTTCATAAAAAAAGCTGTCAAATAATGACAGCTTTATTTTTTTAATAAAATATTTTTCTAGTGGTATTGGTACACTTCACTTTCTTTCATAAAAGGATTCCCTTTTGCATGTAAAGGAGCCTTAGTTAAAGCGTTAAATGTAAAGAAGATAAATAAGCCTAAAAAGAATAATATTGCTCCAATTTCTGGAATTCCGAAGTGTAATTCATTACCAACTGTACCAGGTGCGATCATAACAAATACATCTATATAGTGTCCAACAATAATTGCCAAACCTGTAATTCCTAAAAACCAAGGTTTATTTTTATATGTTTTATTCATTAATAGCAATAATGGGAATGTAAAATTTAAAAACACCATCCCAATGAATAAGGGCTGATATTCACCTAATAATCTTGGCATAAAATATACTACCTCTTCTGGGATGTTTGCATACCATTGTAACATAAATTGATCAAACCATAAATAGGCCCAAAATATACTAAAGCCAAACATATACTTTCCTAAATCATGTATATGACTATCATTTACATTAGGTAAAAAACCTCTTGATTTTAAATACACGGTAACCAATGCTATTATAGTAATTGCTGTAACTAACATACTTGAAAACACATAAAATGGATACAACTGACTAAACCAATGATGATCAATAGCCATTAACCAGTCAAATGCCATAAACAATTCTGACAATAAAAACAATGCTAAAAACAATACTGAATAATTAAAACTCTTCATAAAATGCTTTGTATCAGTCGCTTCGTCTTGAGCTCTTGAGTTTTTTAGAATCAAATGTCTAAAACCTATCCATATTGACACATAAATCACAGATCTAATTAACCATCCAGGTATATTCAACCACCAATCTTTAGTTACCATAGCAAAGTCATAATTTTCTGCTGTTGGATCAATACTAGTATACATCCAAGCAAATAAATGATTACCATGACCAACTGATGAGTAGATTAGAAATAATAAAATTAGTATAGAACCTGGTACAATATATGCTGTTAAGCCTTCCATAACTCTAAAGAGTACTGGAGACCATCCTGCAGAAGCAGCTCTTTGCATGGCATAAAAGACCAATACACAAACTGAAATCAATAAAAAGAAAATCATGGCTACATACATTGCTGCCCATGGTCTATTTTGTGCTTGCATCAACATATGTTCTAAATGATGTTCAGCAGCATGTGCATCGTGAGTGTCAGTTGTGTGCTCTCCTTCAGCTTTATGTTCATTTGTTACTGCTTCATGAGTTGAAGCTGTAGCATGCTCTGCTACTGTTGCTTCATGCGAACTCTCAGCATGTTGCATCATCTCTTTAATCTCATCAGTAGTTTTTGGTGCAGTAAAAAACCCGTAAGCCATACCCAAAGCACCAAGTATAACTAGTGCAATAGAAAAAGTTTTTAATTTACTTGAAAATGTGTACATATCTTATCTTAATTACGGATAACCGTTTATTTTAATAAATCGTTTCTCAACTGTTCAACATAATGTGTTACTTGCCATCTTTCTTTATCATTCAACTGAGAGGCATGAGAACCCATAATACCTCTACCATACATAATAACATGGTAAATACTCCCTTCTGTAATTTGTCTACCTTTATAATTTGGTACTCCTAAAAACTTCTCTCTTTTAACCAAATCACCTTGGCCATCACCTTTTTTACCATGACAGACAGCACAATAAATATTATATAAATGCTTTCCTTGAGCTAAATTAGCCTTAGAAACTCTATAAATTGAATCTAAAGGAGCTTTAAATTTCATTGGAGATCTTAATGAATCTTTTGCCAGTTGATACCCCACTTCACTATTAGGATAATCGTAGGCTACTTTTCCTCTAGCTATAGTTCCTACAACTGGAGTTTGAGCTTCCATTCCGTTTTTAAACACTTTATGATCTGCAGAATAGGCTTCATAAGGCACTGCATCATACATATCTGTATCGCCCATATATTGTATCTTTCTACTTCTCTGTTCAGAATTACATGATACCAATGCAATAATTAAAGCGAATACTGATGTTATTTTAATAAAGCTTTTCATTTTAGTGATTTTCTTTTACAGTAATTTCTATTGCTCCTGTTTTTTCTAATAATGAAGTCAACTCACTTTCATTACCATCAACAGCTATTTCCATTAAAAACTTATCATCTGTAGTTCTAGGATCAGGATTACTTGCTGTTTGAAATGGCCAAATTTTGCTACGCATATAAAATGTAATTACCATAAGGTGAGCAGCAAAAAACACTGTCATTTCAAACATAATAGGCACAAAAGCTGGCATATTTTCAGCAAAACTAAAACTAGGTTTACCTCCAATATTTTGTGGCCAATCTTTAATCATTATTAAATATAAAAACCAAATAGAAAAGCTTAATCCTGTTACACCATACATAAATGCTGTAATTGCAATTTTTGTTGGTGCTAAACCCATAGCGTGGTCTAAACCATGTACAGGGAAAGGTGTAAAAATCTCTTCTATATGATGATCAGCTGCTCTAACCTCTTTAACTGCTGTGAGCAACACTTCATCATCGTCATACAAAGCGTGTATTACTTTAGAACTCATAATTATGATTTAAGTTTGTTAGCTTGACCTGCCCAATCATCTCTTTCTGCTCTTCCAGGGAATGAGCCAGTGATGCTATCTAGCAAATCATATTCATTTTTAGTCATTTTACTCACTTGAGCAAATGTGAAAATACCAATTTTATTTAAGGTTTCTTCCATTTTAGGACCGATACCTTTTACTTTTTTAAGATTGTCAGCCTTCTGTGTATTCTTATCAAAACTGCCTAATTTATCTAATAAATTATTTGTTTTTGAGGTATTATCATCAGTTGTTATTTCAGTTTTTTCAACTTTAGCTTCTTCTTTTACAATCTCTTTTTTTACAACTACTGGATTAGATTTAGCTTGGTGTAAATTCACACCTGCTTCTCTTGCTCTTTTGTAATTATCACCAGATGACTTTAAAATAGACTTTACTTCTGCCTGTGCAATTACAGGGAATGTTCTTGCATAGAGTAAAAACAATACAAAAAAGAAACCTATAGTCCCTAAGAATATACTTACATCAATAAACGTAGGTGAAAATTGTGCCCAAGTTGATGGCAAGTGTCCTCTACTTAAGTTAATTACTATAATATCAAAACGTTCAAACCACATACCAATATTGATAAA
The DNA here is from genome assembly GCA_027066745.1 of Flavobacteriaceae bacterium. Lineage (GTDB taxonomy): Bacteria > Bacteroidota > Bacteroidia > Flavobacteriales > Flavobacteriaceae > Aureibaculum. The sequence continues at coordinate 23,098 of JAMONB010000290.1, read as the reverse complement.
AATAGCGATGATAAAAGTCCAAATATAATTTCTGCGAATCTTTTTAAACCATAATAACTGTGGAATTACCGAGTTACAAATAATCAGTGCCCAGAATGCCCACCAATAAGGCCCAGTTGCAGCCCCCCATGAAAGGTAAGTAAAATCTTCATAGCTACTACCTGTATACCATCCTACAAAAAACTCCGATCCGTAGGCAACAGCGACAATACCACCTGTAACTAAAATTACTTTATTCATATTTTCAATATGAACACGAGTAATATAACCTTCTAAATTAGATACTTTACGCATAATCAACAACAGTGTTTGTACCATGGCAAAACCTGAAAATACAGCACCAGCAACAAAGTAAGGTGGATAAACCGTACTATGCCATCCTGGTATTACAGAGGTTGCAAAGTCAAAAGATACAATAGTGTGTACAGAAAGCACTAAAGGTGTTGCTAAACCAGCTAAGACTAAAGAAACTTCTTCAAATCGTTGCCAATCTTTAGCTCTACCACTCCATCCAAAACTTAATAAGCTATATATTTTCTTTTGAAAAGGCTTGGTAGCTCTATCTCTAATCATGGCAAAATCAGGTAATAAACCAGTCCACCAAAACACTAGTGATACTGATAAATACGTTGATATTGCAAATACATCCCATAATAATGGAGAGTTGAAATTCACCCAAAGTGAACCTAACTGATTTGGTATAGGCAATGTATAAAAAGCATTCCAAATTCTACCCATGTGAATCATAGGAAATAATCCTGCTTGAAATACTGCAAATATTGTCATGGCTTCAGCAGAACGGTTGATACCCATTCTCCATTTTTGACGGAATAACAATAATACGGCAGAGATTAATGTACCTGCATGACCAATACCTACCCACCATACAAAGTTGGTAATATCCCAAGCCCAGTTAATTTTATTATTTAAACCCCATACACCGATACCGGTACCTATGGTATAAGCAATTGCTCCAAATCCCCACAGCATAGCAACTAAAGCTACACTAAAAGCAATCCACCAACTTCTATTGGCTTTACCTTCAATTGGAGCTGCTACATCTACAGTAACATCGTGATACGTCTTGTTTCCGACTATAATTGGCTCTCTAATAGGTGCTTCGTAATGACCCATAATCTATTTTCTATTCTTAATTAATATTATGCTTCGTTTGTATTTCTAACATCTAACTGATAAAACACATTAGGTTTTGTACCTACAAATTCCAACAATTTGAATGTTCTATCGTCTTCTTTTAATGCTGTTATTTTACTTTCAGGATCATTCACATCACCAAACGCTAAAGCTCCTGTACTACATGCATTAGTACAAGCTGTTTCAAATTCACCATCTTTAACTGGTCTTCCTTCTTTTTTAGCTTTTAAAATAGTAGCTTGAGTCATTTGAATACACATAGAACATTTTTCCATAACTCCTCTAGAACGGACAACCACATCTGGGTTTAATACCATTTTACCTAAGTCATTGTTCATGTTAAAATCAAATTCTTTATTGTCAAAATATTTAAACCAGTTAAATCTACGTACTTTATAAGGACAGTTATTTGCACAATAACGTGTACCGATACAACGATTATATGCCATATGATTTTGACCTTGACGACCATGTGATGTTGCCGCTACAGGACAAACAGTTTCACAAGGTGCGTGATCACAATGTTGACACATTACTGGTTGAAATGCTACTTCTGGATTGTCTGAAGGATGTGTTTGAGCTTCAAAAAAGCCTCCACTACCATAAATACCTTCTTCTTTTCCTTTTTCAACTGTCATATCAGAAGTATAGTATCTGTCAATACGTAACCAGTGCATATCTCTACTTACCCTTATTTCTTTTTTACCAACTACAGGCACATTGTTTTCTGCATGACAAGATATAACACAAGCGGCACAACCTGTACAGGTTGCCAAGTCAATAGACAGATTAAATTTAGTACCAATAGTATCATCAAATTTTTCCCATAAGTCAATTTTATCAATCCCAACCAATTGATGATCTTGAGATACATGCGGTGGTGTATTCCACTCTGATTTAGGCTTAGAAACAAATTCAGCCAAGGTAGTTTCCTTAGTGATCTCTTCTTCTCTACCCATTATGGTATGTTGCAATTGTACACAAGCAAACTTATGCACACCTTCAACCTTTTTTATACTCACCGCTTGATGGGTATTAAAATTCTGATATAAAGGATAAGCATTCACGCCTATATTCATATTTGCATTCACTCCTTTTGACCTACCATAACCTAATGCTAAAGCAACACTACCAGGAGCTTGGCCTGGTTGTATAAATACAGGTACATTCTCAATTGTAACTCCATTCACAGTTACATTAACTTTATCACCATTTAAAGCTCCGTTAGAAACCGTCCAGTTTTTCAAACCTTTGGCTTCAGCGTCTACTCTTGAAATTAATAAATAATTATCCCAAGTTGTTCTAGTAATAGGATCTGGCAATTCTTGTAACCAAGGGTTATTTGCCATTAATCCACTACCCATACTTACTTTAGTATATAATGATAATTCTAGATCTGATCCTTTTATTGATGCTGCTAATGCAGAAGCTGCACTTACATCATTTATTTTATTCTTAATAGACTTATCTTCATTTATTGGAGTTGAAGCTACCGAAGTAGCTGCTCTTGTTGCAATACCATCATGCAGAGCTTGATTCCAAGACTTACCTCTTAAAACAGTACTGTTCCAATACGTTTTTAAATAGTCATAATAAGATTGATTACTGCCCATTAAATTCAACAACACATCTTGAAACTGACGTGTATTAAATAAAGGTTTTATTGTTGGTTGAATTAACCCAAATTGACCTTTTTTAATATTTACATCTCCCCAAGATTCTAAATAATGAGGTATTGCAGCCACATATTGTGAAGCTGAAGCTGTCTCATCTTCAGACATTGCAAAAGCAACTGAAAGTTTCACTTTCTTCATTGCATCAGCAAAACCTACTAATGAATAAGCAGGGTTCGTATCTACAGTTAATAAAGCACCTACTTTACCAGCTTTCATATCAGCTACTAATTGTACTACTTTACTATCATTACCACTTCTTACATATCTAGGAGAAGCGGTATCTACAGCTTTACTTTGAATTGCTTTATTTATGGCTAATGCAACTAATTGTGCGTTTTTATCTTGTAACCCTGTCACTACAATGGCATTAGAACCTGCAGCCTTTAACTGTTTTACAACTTTTTGAATTCCTGCATCAACCGAAGTCTTTTTTGCAGCACCGTTACCCGTTATAGCATTGTAAATATTCAATAGTACTTGAGCTTGTTCTGACGGTTTAATCATATAACGCTTATCAGCATTAGCTCCTGTTAAAGACATATTAGACTCAAACTGAACGTGACGTGACATTTTACCGTGATTTGGCACACGACCTTTTGCGTAACCTACTTCAAAACCTCCACCCTGCCAATCTGCTAGGAAATCAGCATCTATTGAAACAATGACTGCTGCTTTGCTAAAATCATAATCAGGTAAAGCTCTTTCACCATACATGGCTTGAAAAGCATCTAAAGCACCTGAATCAGAAACAGCATCATAAGTAATGTGCTGTACATTTGCGTAAATAGCTTTATAGTCTTGTATTAGTTTATTTGTAGTTGGACTTGCTGTTGTACCTGTTAAGAATACAATAGCTTCTCCATTTGCTTTTAATTCGTTTAACTTTGAACTAAGCCCTTTTTCAAAAGCACTCCAATTAACTGGTTCACCCTTAACTCTTGGGTTTTGCAAACGATTATTATCATATAATGACAATATAGATGCTTGAACTCTAGCATTGGTAGTACCATTAATTTTAGCTAATTTATTCGGCTCAATTTTTATTGGACGGCCTTCTCTTACCTTTACTAAAACATTAGCAAAATCATACCCATCAGCAATTGAAGTTGCATAATAATCTGCCACACCAGGTGTAACTTCATTTGGTTTTATAACGTAAGGAATTGATTTTACAACTGGACCTTCACAAGCTGCTAACGAAGCTGCTGCAGTTGTAAAGCCAACATATTTCAAAAAATCTCTTCGTGAGGTTGAAGAAGATTCTAACGTTTCTTTATCACCAAGAAATTGATCTGTAGGTAGATCTTCAGCAAATTCATTTTGTCTTAGCTTTTCAACAATAGAGCTATTTTCGTTAAGCTCTTCAACACTTTTCCAGTATTTTTTGTTTGATGCCATTCTTTATTCAGTTATTAATTTTCAGTTATTAGTTACAAGTTGTATAACTAGTAAACCAATTTATTTTATAATTTCTTTTATTCTCAAATCAAAATTCTCAAATCTCAACTCGTAAATTTAATAGTGGCACTTACCACATTCTCTACCTCCCATTTGAGCTACAGTAACTTTTTTAACACCATATTTCTTCGATAATTCTTCATGAATTTTAGCGTAGTACCCGTTACTTTCAACTTTTAGCTCTGTCTTTTTATGACATTCTATACACCAGCCCATCGTTAATGGAGAGAATTGCTCTACTTCGTCCATTTCTTCAACTGGTCCATGACAAGTCTGACATTCTAAGCCTGCAACTGTAACATGCTGTGAATGGTTGTAGTAAGCAAAATCTGGCAAATTATGAATACGCACCCACTCAATTGGTTTCTGTTTGTATCCTTCTATATAAGTTAACTTTTCCTTATCCCAACCAATTGCGTCATAAATTTTCTGAATTTCACCATCGTAAAAAACTTTATCTCTTTCTTCTGTAACAGGCCCAGTGTATTCTGCAATACTTTTATGACAATTCATACATACATTAACAGAAGGTATTCCTGACAATTTACTATGTTTTGCATTTGAATGACAATATTGACAGTCTATCTTATTATCACCAGCATGTATTTTATGTGAAAAAGCTATAGGCTGAATAGGCTTATACCCTTGATCTACACCTATACCCATTAACCACGCATACAAGAAATAGCCTGTCGCTATTAATATTGCAATGGTCATCATTAATTTTAAAAACCCGTTACCACTTATAAAATACACCCAAATTGTAAATAACACAACGACTAACAATACTAAGTAAGTAGCCCATGGAATTGACGCTACTTCAGCCACATTACTCACTTCAGTATCGCCCGTTTTAGCCTTTGCTTCTAAAATACTCGCATGAGATGTAAACGCTATTAAAGCTTCAATATCAGCATCTTTTAGTTCAGGGAAAGCCGTCATTGGAGAGCCGTTATATTCATCAAATATGGCAATGGCATCTGCATCTCCACTCGCTCTTAAAGCTCCGTTATCTCTAATCCATAATTTCAACCAATCAGCAGAACGCTTATCAGCAATATTTGCTAAAGGTGGCCCAACCAATTTTGCATCTAATTTATGACAAGCTGCACAATTGGCATTAAATATTTTCTTACCTTTTACAACCTGTAAAGAATCAATCCCTAATGAAGCCGCTGTTGCCGCACCTGAAGTCCCTGAAGCATCCTTTACAGGCTTATCATCAGTATACGCTAAAACATCTGCAAGGTCTTGATCAGAAAAATCAGAATAACCTGTCATTGGTATTTTATTATATTCTTCAAAAATAGCAATAGCATCTGCATCTCCACTTTCAATTAAAGCTTTACTATCTTTTATCCATGAAAAAAGCCATTCTTTTGTTCTTTTTTCAGTAACACCTTTTAATGGAGGCCCTACCAACCTAGCATCAAGCTTATGGCAAGCAGCACAATTGGCATTAAATATTTTTTTGCCGTTTTTAGCATTACCATCTTGAGCGAATAGCTGCATGGTAAAAAATAGAATAAAAATAAGACTTGAAAGGAATAATCTTAAAGGTTTTCTGTGTTGATTCACACTTTTCATATTATAAAGGATATTATCTTTCTTGTTTGGTACGATTTTTTCTATTGATAAAATAAAAATTTATTTTTCATCAAAAGATTTGACAAAAATAGTATTTATTAAGCAGATGTAAAATCTAAAAATAATGTTAAATGTAATTTATATTGATTCTAAATAATGAATAGCATGTAAAAGCTAAAAACAAAATTATAACTTTGCCAAAATTACAATATCTAATGAAATCATTTTTAAACAAGTACCGTTTTATTTTTCTTACTATTTTTCTTTTCGGATCAACATATGTATCTGCACAAGAAGGTTCTTTAACTATTCAAAGTAGCGAAAGTATTAAACAAATAATAGCAAAAAAGAAAGCTTACAATAAATCTGTAACAAAAATTAAAGGTTATAGAATACAAATATTTTTTGGTAGTGAAAAAGGGGCTTATAAAACTCGTGATAAATTCAGAGCAATTTTCTCAAAACCTTTTCTAAAAATTCAAAACTTTCCTCCTGACTGGAAAGTAAGAGTTGGTAATTACAAAACTAGGTTAGAGGCTGATAGAGCATTGATTGACATTAAAAAAGATTTTCCTGGAGCCATTGTGCTGTCTGAAATGATAACTATTTAACTTTAAAAGTAACTAGAATTTCAAGCATTTTCATTTTTTTGAAAATGCTTTTTTTATTTAATCTATATTTGTTCTTATGAATGAAAATTTAAATCCTTCAGATGAAAATTTTTCGAATGAAGAATTAGACTTAGAAAAAAAATTACGCCCATTAACTTTTGGTGATTTTACGGGGCAAGAACAGATATTAGAGAACCTTAAAATATTTGTTGAAGCCGCCAATCAACGTGAGGAAGCTTTAGACCATACACTATTTCACGGCCCTCCAGGCTTGGGCAAAACTACCTTAGCTCATATTTTAGCCAATGAGTTAAATGCCAATATAAAAATAACTTCCGGCCCTGTTTTAGACAAACCTGGAGATTTAGCAGGTTTATTAACTAATTTAGGTGAACGGGATGTTTTATTTATTGATGAGATACACAGGCTGAGTCCAATAGTTGAAGAATATCTTTACTCTGCAATGGAGGATTACAAAATTGACATTATGATTGAGTCTGGCCCTAATGCCAGAACAGTGCAAATAAACTTAGAACCTTTTACTTTAATTGGGGCAACTACACGATCAGGACTATTAACTGCCCCCATGCGAGCCCGTTTTGGTATCAATAGCAGACTAGAATATTACCAAACTGATTTACTAACTACTATTGTACAACGTAGTGCTCAAATATTAGATGTCCCCATTTCTATGGAAGCCGCCATAGAAGTTGCTGGGCGAAGCCGTGGCACACCAAGAATTGCCAATGCTCTCTTACGTAGAGTTAGAGATTTTGCTCAAATAAAAGGGAATGGGTCTATAGATATAGCCATTGCAAAATTTGCTTTAAAAGCCTTAAACGTCGATGCTCATGGATTGGATGAAATGGATAATAAGATTTTAGTAACCATTATTGATAAATTTAAAGGTGGCCCTGTAGGTATTACAACATTAGCAACTGCAGTGAGTGAAAGTGCTGAAACTATTGAAGAAGTCTATGAACCTTTTTTAATTCAACAAGGCTTTATCATGCGTACGCCACGAGGTAGAGAAGTAACAGAACTAGCCTATACACATTTAGGTAAAACTAAAAGTGCCATACAACGAGGTCTGTTTTGACAATAAAACAAAATTATACTCAACTCATCAAAACCGAAGCAAAACGCCTCGGTTTTTTGTCTTGTGGCATTTCAAAAGCTGGATTTCTAGAAGCTGAAGCTCCTAGATTAGAAAAATGGCTTAATAAAAATATGCACGGAGAAATGAGTTATATGGAAAATTATTTCGATAAACGCCTAGATCCCACAAAATTGGTTGAAGGTTCAAAATCTGTTATTTCTCTTTTACTCAATTATTACCCTGAAGAAAATCAAGACCAAAACACCTACAAGGTTTCAAAATATGCATATGGCACTGACTATCATTTCATTATTAAAGACAAACTAAAAAGTCTATTAAAGACTATTCAAGAAGAAATAGGCGAAGTTCATGGTAGAGCTTTTGTAGATTCAGCACCAGTATTAGATAAAGCTTGGGCAGTAAAAAGTGGCTTAGGTTGGAGAGGCAAACACAGTAATTTAATCACACAACAAGTAGGTTCTTTTTATTTTATTGCAGAATTGATAGTTGATTTAGAGTTAGCTTATGACCACCCGGTAACCGATCATTGTGGTACATGTACAGCCTGTATAGATGCTTGCCCAACACAAGCCATTGTTGAGCCTTATAAAGTTGACGGAAGTAAATGCATTTCTTACTTTACAATTGAATTAAAGAATGAGTTACCAAATTCAATGAAGAATAAATTTGATGATTGGATCTTTGGTTGCGATATCTGTCAAGATGTTTGCCCTTGGAATCGTTTTTCAAAGACTCATAATGAACCTTTGTTTAATCCTCATCCTGAATTATTAGCAATGACCCAAAAAGATTGGGAAGAAATCACCCAAGAAGTATTTCAAAAAATCTTTCAAAAATCTGCTGTAAAACGAACAAAATTTGCTGGTCTAAAAAGAAATATTGAGTTTTTAAAAGATTAATATTTTTTTGTTGAATTTCGTACAACTAGAGAGATTGGCAGTTCTATAGTTTTGTATTTAAAAGGTTGTTTTTTTTTAATTTTAGTCATTTCTTTAAATAAGCGTTTAAATGCTTTTTTGCCCATCTCATAACCTGGTTGATCTATTGTTGTTAACGAAGGTGTAATTGCGGATGACATAAACCAATTGCTAAAACCTATTACAGAGATTTGTTCAGGTATTTTAATTTTTAGTTCATTTAATTTGGCTATTGCACCTATAGCTACGAGGTCACTAACTGCAAACAGTCCATCAACATTTTTTTGTGAATTTATAAGCTCTTGTGCGAAATTGAAACCCTCTTCAAAGCTAACATCATTACAAGTATATACTAATGATGGGTTATATTCTATATTATATGTTTCCAAAGCTTTCTTATATCCTAAAAAACGATCTATAGAATTTAAAGGCAATAACGGACCTCTAAAATGAGCAATATGTTTACAACCTGATTTTATAAGATGTTCTGTTGCCATAAATGCCGCTTTTCTGTCATCAATTATTATTTTAGAGCAATTTATCAATTTTGCTGTTTTATCAAATAAAACCAATGGAATGTCTCGATCTAACGTATCATTAATGTGCTTATAATTTGCAGTATCATTTGATAAGCTCACTAATATACCATCAACACGTTTGCTTACTAAGAGGTCTAGTTGCTTTTTTTCTAGTTCATAAGACTCATTTGATTGTAGAATAATAACCAGATACCCTTTCTTTTCAGCTTGTGCGATAATCCCCTTAATGACATTAGAAAAAAAATGATGAACTACCTCAGGTATAATTAAACCAATAGTTTTTGATTCTTTAGTCCTAAAATTAACAGCAAAACTATTAGGTCTATAATTTAATGTTTCAGCTAATTCTTTAACACGTTTTTTTGTTTTATAACTTACATCTGGATAGTCTTTTAGAGCTTTAGATACTGTTGCTACTGAAATTTCTAGAATTTCTGCGATATGTTTTAAAGTAACCTCTCTCATTGTTATTAATAATAGATTTTACAATAATACAAAAATTCTCCGAAAACGTTTTCGGAAAAATCGAAAACGTTTTCGGCGTCTATTATATGATTTGATATCTTAATTAGACCTAATTTCGTAGTAAATACGAATCATAAACTTAAATAACGATGGAAAATTATACTGATTTAAAGATTATTTTCGCTACGGTATTCTTTTTTGCTTTGAGTGCAATTTTTGCCCAATCAAGTATTAAAGGTACCGTTAAGGATACATTTGGTGACCCTATTCCAGGTGTAAATATTGTTTTAAAAGGAACTGACAAAGGAGCTTCAACAGATTTTGATGGGAACTATGAAATTTCTAATATAGCTAACGGTACTTATGCTTTGAATGCAACTTTTATTGGATATAAAAAATTTTCTAAAGAGATTATTGTTAACGCTAATCATAAGATTATTAATATAACATTAAATGAAGATGTGCAGGCATTAGATGATGTAATTATTACAGGAGTAGTTAATCCTAAATCGAAATTAGAATCTAGTATTTCAATAACATCATTACAACCCGCAAAAATTTTACAATCTGCACCTAGGTCAACGGCAGAGATTTTTAGAACAATACCAGGTATTCGTTCAGAGTCATCTGGTGGAGAAGGAAATGCAAATATTGCAGTACGTGGTGTTCCAATTTCTTCTGGTGGATCTAAATACGTGCAATTACAAGAAGATGGGTTACCAGTACTTCTTTTTGGAGATATTGCATTTGCAACCTCTGATATTTTTTTAAGATTTGATGCCAATGTTGCTAGAATTGAAGCAATAAGAGGAGGTTCTGCATCAATATTATCATCTAATGCTCCTGGTGGAATAATAAATGTGATTAGTAAAACTGGAAAAAGTGAAGGAGGTTCTATAAGTACCGCTTTTGGACTAGACTATGGATCGTTTAGAACAGATTTTGATTATGGAAGTTCAATAGGTGAAGATTTATACTTTCATGTTGGTGGATTCTATAGAACAGGAGAAGGTGTTCGTAAAACAGGATTTACGGCGAATAATGGGGGGCAACTAAAATTTAATCTTACTAAAGAATTTGAAAATGGATATGTTAGGTTATACACTAAGTTTTTAAATGACAGAACTGCAGCTTATATGCCTATGCCTATTCAAGTAACAGGGACAAATAGTGACCCTACTTGGGAAAACGCTCCTAATTTCGATGCCACTCACGGAGCTTTACAAACACCCTATTTATCACAAAATGTTGGCTTAGGGTCTGATGGTGAATTAAGACGCTCTAAAATAGCAGATGGTATGCATCCTGTTTCTAAATCTGTCGGGGCTGAAATTTCATTTGATTTAGATGGGGGTTGGAAAATAAAGAATAATGGAAGGTTTACCATCAATAACGGAAGGTTTGTATCTCCTTTTCCTGCTCAAGTTGGGTTGGCTAGTGAAATAGCCTTATCTTTTGGAGATGGAGCAACATTAACATATGCAAATGGCGATGGAGCTGTAACGGATAATCAATTGGTATCAAGAATACATATGTTTGATACCGAATTAAATAACTTCAATAATTTTATGAATGATTTTAAAGTTTCTAAAAGCTTTGAAGGTGTAGATATTACTGTGGGATATTTTAAATCTATTCAAAACATTTCTATGTCATGGTTATGGAATTCATATCTACAAGAAGTGTCTGACGATAACGCTCGTTTAATTAATGTTTCGGATGCTTTAGGAACTGCCTTAAGTGAAAATGGACTATATGCATATGGGGTGCCAGCTTGGGGAAATTGCTGCCAAAGAAATTACGATACACAATACAATGTTTCGGCACCCTATATTAATATATCAGTTAATGCTTCAGAATCATTAACTATTGAAGGTGGTGTACGTTATGATAAAGGTCAAGTTGATGGTTCTTTTGCTGGAACTGTTCAAACTACCTATGATGTCAATAACAATGGTACTATCTCTGTTCCTGAAACTAGTGTCTCTGCAATTGACAATACTAATTCAACTGCTGTAAATTATGACTACGATTACATTTCTTACACAGCGGGTTTAAATTATAAACTCTCAAGCCAACAAGCCATTTTTGCTAGATATAGCCGAGGTGCAGCTGCAAAAGCGGATAGAATTCTTTTTGCAGGTTTAAATTACTTAGATGGCAATAAAATTAATGCTAAAGATTTTATTAATCAAGCAGAATTAGGATACAAAAGAAAGTTTGATGGAGGTGCAATATATGCAACTGCATTTATGGCAAAAACTACGGAAGAAGGTGGTTTTGAAGCTACATCAAATTCAATTATTGAAAATGATTACAAGTCTGTAGGTCTAGAATTAGAAGGTTCTTATCGATTTAGAAATTTTAACTTAAGAGGTGCCGTGACCTATACTAAAGCAGAAATTACATCTGGAGATAATGATGGTAAAACTCCTAGAAGACAACCTGATTTTATCTATAACATTATCCCAACTTATAATTTTGGAGCTGATCAAAAAAACAACATAGGTTTGAGTTTTATAGGTCAAACAAAGGCTTTTGCTCAAGACAGTAACGAACTCATTATGCCTGGGTTCATAATGTTTAATGCTTTTGTAAACATTGGTATTACCAAAGGTTTTTTTGTAAATTTAGCTGCAAATAATATTTTTGACACGTTAGGAATTACAGAATCAGAAGAAGGTAGTATCACTGAAGGTACAACAAATTTTGTAAGAGCTAGACCTCTGCCAGGAAGGTCAATATCTTTAACGCTTTCTTATAGTTTTTAAAATATAAAAATAAATAATTTGAGTTAGTTTTTTATCAGGGGTTAATAATTTATTATTAACCCCTGATCGTTTAACTTTACCACGTCTAATTTCTTTGAAAATGACCATTAAGAAACCTCGTTTAAGTTTTTGGCAAATTTGGAATATGAATTTTGGGTTTTTTGGAATTCAATTTAGCTTTGGCTTGCAACAAAGTAATATGAGTGCTATCTATAAGTACTTGGGTGCAAGTGAACATGAGATACCTATCCTTTGGTTAGCAGGTCCTGTAACAGGACTTATAGTCCAGCCAATTATTGGTGCGATTAGTGACGGTACATGGTCTCCAAAATTCGGACGTAGAAAACCTTTCTTTTTAATTGGTGCAGTTTTAGCAAGTTTAGCTTTAATATTTATGCCATATTCTCAAACCATTTGGATGGCGGCAAGTTTATTGTGGATTTTAGATGCCGGAAATAATATAGCTATGGAACCCTATAGAGCTTTTGTTTCTGATAAATTAGATGAGAAACAACATTCTGTAGGTTTTTTAATGCAAAGTTTTTTTACAGGTTTAGGTACTACCATCGCAAATTTTACACCAGCGATATTAGTTTCTATTGGCTTCTTTGCTATTACTGATAAAATGGAGAATGGAATTCCCGTAGCTACCTATTGGGCATTTTTTATAGGCTCATTTGCTTCAATAGCAAGCATACTTTATTCTGTATTTACAACTAAGGAATATCCTCCAACGGAAGAAGAACTCAAAAAATTAAAAGAAGAAAAAACTAAGGGGACTATTTTTTCAAGAACATTAAATGATATTGTTGAAGCATTTAAAACAATGCCACTCACTATGAAACAATTAATACCAGTTAAGTTTTTTACATGGTATGCCATGTTTTGTTATTGGCAATATTTAACTTCTGCATTATCATTGTCTTTATTTGGAACTTTAGATCAAAATACAGAAGCTTTTACCAAAGCACAAATTTTAACTGGACAAGTAAATGGCACCTATAATATTGTGTGCTTTATGATAGCCTTTGCTTTAATTCCATTGGCTAGAAAAATTGGAGCAAAAGGAGTGCATTTTGTTTCCTTACTTCTAGGAGGTATAGGATTATTGTCCATTCCTTTTTTAAATACAACAGATGTTTTATTTAGTTTTCCAAATCCGTTTTCTGATGGTAGTATTACGATATCATCAATTTACCTCTTTTCTTTTGGTTTAGGTATTGCTTGGGCATCTATGCTAGCTATGCCTTATCAGTTATTAGCAGGAGCTATCCCTAAAGAAAAGACAGGAGTGTATATGGGTATATTTAATATGTTTATTGTAATACCTATGATTATTCAAATTATTACAATGCAGTATTTTGTTTATGATCTATTGGGAGAAAATCCTATAAATGTAATTAAATTGGCAGGTGTATTTTTAATCTTAGCAGGCATATTTACATTATTTATTACTACAAAGCAAAAGAATACAATTTTAGAAAATGCGTAGTACTATAAATTATATAAAAGCAAAAGAACTCTTACAAAAGGCAAGTGCAAGTCAAGGTTTTTTGGCAAGTGCAAATGATGTTTCTAACTATAAAAGAGTTTGGGCTAGAGATGGGGTTATATGCGGTTTAGCAGCTTTATTAGATGGAGATGAGGTGTTAGTGAATACATTTAAGAATACTTTACTTACTTTGGCTGAACATCAGCATGAGTTAGGAAACATTCCGTCAAACGTTTTTTTTAATGAAAAAAGTATAGAAGTAAGTTTTGGAGGTTTGGCAGGTAGAGTAGATACAGTTTCGTGGTTTCTTATCGGGGTGCATAATTATGTCTATTTTACTAAAGATGAGGAACTATTATCACAATTAAAACCAAATATAGAAAAGAGCTTATGGCTATTAGAAGCATGGGAATTTAATGGGAATGATTTACTCTATGTACCTAGGTCTGGTAATTGGGCAGATGAGTATATTATGGAAGGGCATGTTCTTTACGATCAGTTATTACGATTATGGGCTTTACGTTGTTTTACACATTTTAATCCTTCAAAAAAAAATGCAACTAAAATTGATAGTATAACTAATAAAATAGAAGCGAATTATAGAAAGTCTGATGATAAAAAAAACCTGTATCATCCAAAAGCATATAGAAATTTAAAAAATCATGAGTATTGGATGGCATCAATAAGCCCTTCAGGATATCAAACTATGTTTGATAGTTTTGCTAATGCCTTAGCATTGCTCCTAGAAATAGGGGATGATAATGCTAAAAAAAGTACAATAAAATATTCGGAAAAATTAAGAGAAAGTTTAGCCTTAAAACTACTTCCTGCTTTTTGGGAGCCTATAGAGGAGGGTATGGTTGATTGGGGTGTATTAACAAATAACTGTAAGTATGAATTCAGAAACTATCCTTATGAATTTCACAATGGAGGTACTTGGCAAGTTGTAAATGCCTTTTATGGTATTGGTGTATTTGCTACAGATAAAACAATTTCTTTAGCAGTTTTAGAGCAACTAAAAGAATTAAATAGTAAAGAAAATTTTTCATTTTTTGAGAATTTTAATTCGAAAACAGGGAAGCCCAATGGTGTACAATATTGTACATGGAGTGCTGCAGGAGAAATGCTTTTAACACAATATATAAACGGAAAGAGATTATTACATTGAAAAAAGATATAGACATAGTGTGTATTGGTGAGGTTTTAATTGACTTTATTGGAAATCAATTGAATAGTGCTATCGACGAAACAAGTAGCTATCAAAGGCTTCTAGGAGGGTCTCCTTCTAATGTGGCAATGAACATAGTTCAATTAGGACTTAAAACAGTGCTAGTTGCAACTGTTGGGGATGATGGTTTTGGAAATTATATAATTGATGAATTAAATGCAGCACGAATTGATACGCGATATATTAAAAAATTAAAAAATAAACCAACTAGTAATATTATTATTTCTAGATCTTCTGAAACTCCTGAATTCATTGCTTATAGAGAAGCAGATTATCAAATTAGAGCGAGTCAAATCCCTAATAACCTTTTGAAAAGATCAAAAATGTTTCATACTTCTTGTTTTGCTTTAAGTAAGAACCCAGCTCGAAAAACTATTCTTTCAAAAGCACAAAAAGCTGTTGGTTATAATTGTAAATTGAGTATTGATATAAACTATTCGAATCAAATATGGCCAAATAGAGTAAAGGCTATAGAAATCATAAAAGATTATTGTCAATTTAATCCGTTGGTAAAAATTAGTACAGATGATGTTTCTAGACTTTTCGGTAAGACTTTTACTTACCAACAGGTATTTGATTTTTTTCATAAACAAAATGTGGAAATAGTTTGTCTTACTCTTGGCAGTAAGGGAGTAATGTTATCTCAAAAAAATAAGAAAATTCATTCATTACCAGCTGTTAAGGTTGATGAGGTTGTGGATGTTACTGGTGCTGGAGATGCATTCTGGTCAGGGTTTTTATATGCATATATTCAACAATACCCATTGGAGAAATGTTTAGATTCCGCGTTAAAACTTGCCGCACTAAAATTAAAAAATTTAGGGAGTATTCAAGACTATATGGATATTCTATAAAAAATTAATTGAGATTAAATATGCATTTTATTTAAAATAGAGGCTAATATTATATCTTTGTAAGTTCAACTCTAAATTATATTTATGAGCAGTAAGAAACTAAAGAAGGAAGCATTAGATTACCATTCAAAACCTAAGCCAGGAAAAATAGAGGTTATACCAACTAAAAAATACACTACACAACGTGATCTTTCTTTAGCATATTCCCCTGGTGTTGCAGAACCATGTTTAGAGATTGCCAACAACAAAAAAGATGTTTACAAATACACTGCTAAAGGAAATTTAGTTGCCGTAATTTCAAACGGAACAGCTGTTTTAGGTTTAGGGAATATAGGTCCCTTAGCTTCAAAACCTGTAATGGAAGGTAAAGGATTACTTTTTAAAATTTTTGCAGATATTGATGTTTTTGACATTGAAGTTGATGCCACTGATGTGGATAAATTTGTAGAAACTGTAAAAGCTATTGCACCAACTTTTGGAGGTATAAACTTAGAAGACATCAAAGCTCCTGAAGCCTTTGAAATTGAACGTAGACTAAAAGAAGAATTGGATATTCCAGTAATGCATGATGATCAACATGGCACAGCAATTATATCAGCTGCTGCATTAAAAAATGCTTGCGAAATCGCTAAAAAAGATATTTCTAAAGTACAGATTGTAGTTAGTGGAGCTGGTGCTGCAGCCATTTCTTGTACGCGACTCTATATAAAACTAGGAGCTAAAACAGAAAATGTAATCATGCTTGACAGCAAAGGTGCCATCCGTAAAGATAGAGAAAATTTAACTCCAGAAAAAGCAGAATTTGCTACTTCTAAAAATGTAAACACTCTAGAGGAAGCAATGAAAGATGCTGATGTTTTTATCGGATTATCTAAAGGAGGAATTGTTACTGCCGCTATGGTAAAATCAATGGCCAAAGACCCTATTGTTTTTGCTATGGCAAATCCTGACCCAGAAATCAGCTATGAGCTGGCTGTTAAAACTCGTAAAGATATTATCATGGCTACTGGCAGATCTGATCATCCTAATCAAGTAAATAATGTACTAGGGTTTCCTTTTATTTTTAGAGGAGCTTTAGATGTTCGTGCAACTGCAATAAATGAAGAAATGAAAATGGCTGCCGTACATGCTTTAGCTGATTTAGCTAAACATGCTGTACCAGAACAAGTAAATATTGTTTATGACCAAGTAAATTTAACTTTTGGTAAAGATTATATTATACCCAAACCTTTTGACCCTAGGTTGATTTATGAAATTCCTCCTGCTATAGCAAAAGCTGCAATGGATTCAGGTGTTGCTACTGAACCAATAACTGACTGGGATAAGTACAGAGATGAATTGATGGAACGTTTAGGCACAGAAAACAAGGTTGTTCGCTTATTACATGACAGGGCTAAGAATAATCCTAAACGAGTTATTTTTGCAGAAGCTGATCATCTTGATGTTTTAAAAGCTGCTCAAATAGTATATGATGAAGGTATTGGACATCCTATTTTATTAGGTGATAAAGAAACTATTTTAGAATTAAAAAAAGAAATTGATTTTACTGCTGATATCCCAATTATAGATCCCAAAAGGAAAGAAGAAAAAGAAAGAAGATTCCGTTTTGCTGAGAAATATTGGAAAGCTCGTCAACGCAAAGGTATCAAACTTTTAGATGCTCAAAAATGGATGCGAGAACGTAACTATTTTGCAGCAATGATGGTTAATGAAGGTGAAGCAGACGCTTTAATTACCGGTTATACACGTAATTATTCTACAGTGGTAAAACCATTATTTGAATTGATTGGTATGGCAAAAGGGGTTTCAAGAATTGCAGCAACAAATTTAATGCTAACCAAAAGAGGTCCTATATTTTTAGCAGATACTACCATCAACATTAACCCGACTGCAAAACATTTGGCAAAAATATCTCAACTTACGGCATCACTAGCTAAAATGTTTAATATTAAGCCAAATATCGCCATGCTTTCTTATGCTAATTTTGGAGCCTCTTCATCTGAAAATTCATCAAAAATAGCTGAAGCAATCAACTACACACATCGTGCATACCCAAATGTAAATATCGATGGTGAAATTCAAGCAGATTTTGCTCTCAATGCTGAGATGTTAAAAAAAGAATTTCCATTTTCAAAATTGGTTGACAAAAAAGTCAATGTCTTGATTTTCCCTAACTTAGATTCTGCAAACATCACCTATAAATTAATGAAAGAGTTATATGGAGCGGAATCTATTGGTCCAATCATGCTAGGAATGAGAAAACCGGCTCACATTTTACAATTAGGGGCTAGTGTAGATGAAATGGTAAATATGGCTGCTGTTGCTGTAATTGATGCTCAAGAAAAAGCAAAAAATTAAAAAAAAGTTGTTTATTTGTACATCGTTTCACAAACACCTAATTTATTTGATATAAAACTACTCTTAATTAACAACCCAAAATAGCTAGTAACTTCACATATTATTGTTAAAGATACTACCTTAAAACTTTAAGAGATTTATGATTACTCATATCAGAGGGAAATTAGTGGAGAAAAATCCGACTTATGCCATTATAGAATGTAATGGCGTAGGCTACTACTTAAACATTTCATTACATACGTATTCTAAAATTACCGATTCAGAAGCTATTAAATTATACACCTATCTAAATATTAGAGAAGATGCTCATACCTTATTTGGTTTTTCTGACAAAGTAGAACGTGAAATTTTCAAATTATTAATTTCAGTTTCTGGTGTTGGTCCTAGTATTGGCAGAACAATGCTATCGTCAATGACACCTAAAGAAATACAGCATGCTATTGCTTCTGAAGATGTCGCCACCATTCAATCTGTTAAAGGAATTGGAGCAAAAACGGCTCAACGTGTAATTATTGATTTAAGAGATAAAATTGTTAAAACTTACGATATCTCAGAAGATTCTATGCAAATTAACAATACTATTAAAGAAGAAGCGTTATCTGCTTTAGAAGTACTTGGATATTCACGTAAACAAGTGGAAAAATTAGTACAACGGATTATTCAAGAAACCCCTAATATCTCTCTTGAAAACATGATTAAACAAGCATTAAAAAACTTGTAAAACTTGAATATCAACAAAATAAAGACATATAGCATTCTCCTGTTAGTACTCTTTTTTGCAGCAACCACTATAGATGCTCAAGTAGCACCTCCTACTCCAAAATCAAAAGACACAATCAAAGTAAACACTACTAAACCAGTAGTTAGAACTGAAAACACAATAAAAACAGACTCAATTCCTGATTTACCTTATTCGTTTAATGACAAACAAAAAGGTAGCCTATTCTTAAATAATATATCTGATTTTGAAGTTGTTTATGATGCTGAAACCAAACAATATGTTTTTGTGGAAAAAATAGGAGACTATTACATTAAGCATCCTTTTTATATGACAGATAAAGAATATGAAGAGTATCGTCTAAATCGCGATATGTTAGATTATTTTAAAAATAAAGTAAGTGCCATTGAAGGAAGAAATAAGAATAGTAAAGAGGGGCAAAAAAATCTACTTCCAAAATATTATGTAAAATCTAGTTTTTTTGAGAATATTTTTGGAGGCAATGAAATTGAAGTAAACCCTCAAGGTTCTGTATTGGTAAAAATGGGTATTTTATTTCAAAAAGTTGAAAACCCACAATTATCTGAACGTAATAGAAACCCTCCTCCTACATTTGATTTTGATCAAGAAATCAGTGCCAGTTTAAATGCTAAAGTAGGGAAACGTCTTCGGGTAAATGCTGCTTTTGATACACAATCAACTTTCAACTTTCAAAATCAAATTAAATTAGAATACACACCAACTGAAGATGACATTATCCAAAAAATTGAAGTAGGTAATATAAGTATGCCCATTCAAAATTCTTTAGTTTCAGGAGCTCAAAACTTATTTGGTTTAAAAACACAATTGCAATTTGGTAAAACAACAGTTACTGGTGTGTTTTCTCAACAAAAATCACAAACGCGATCAGTTGCAGCTGAAGGAGGAGCAACCATAACAGAATTTGATTTAAGTGCAAGTAATTATGATGACAACAGGCACTTCTTTTTATCACAAAGTTTTAGAAATGATTTCAATAAATCATTAGCCTCTCTTCCATTAATTAATAGTTCTAAGCAAATTACTCAAATTGAAATTTGGGTTACAAATAGAAATAACACAACACAAGATGTACGCAGTATTGTTGCTTTGGCAGATTTAGGGGAAGGTAATCAGACTAAAATTCACTCTACGCTAGTAAATGCTATCGCAGGGCAAAAAGACCCTTCAAATGATGCTAATAACTTGAATGTTTTTTTAACACCTAATAGCGGAGTTAGAGATATTTCAACAGTAAACTCAACCTTAACAGGTTATCAACAAGGTACAGATTATACTATTTTAGAGAATGCAAGAAAATTAATATTAGGAATAGATTTTACATTAAATCCTCAATTAGGGTTCATCACATTAAACAGACGTTTAGCTGACAGTGAAATTTTGGCCGTGGCTTTCGAATATACTGACAGTAATGTTACTGGAGAAAATGTTTTTAGAGTAGGAGAATTGTCTACAGATGGTGTTACAGCACCCAAAAATTTAGTAGTGAAATTATTACGTAGTGAAATTGTAAACACAAAAATTCCTATGTGGGATTTGATGATGAAAAACATCTACACACTACCTGGGGCTTACCAATTACAACCTGATGGATTTAGAGTAGAAGTCATGTATCAAGATGATGAAGAAGGTGTGGCTTTAAATATTTTACAAAATGCAGAAACTACAAACGTTAACAATAAAACATTACTCAATCTATTACGAGTTGACAAATTAGACCAATCAAATAACGAACTTAAAGAGGGTGATGGCTTGTTTGATTATGTAGAAGGCATTACCATGAATTCACAAGAAGGCTATCTTATATTTCCTACCGTAGAGCCCTTTGGCTTTAGTGGAACTTCAGGTCCAAATCCTGAAGATAAAGGAGAACTAGGTGAAATACTTACAAACGCATTAGATGAAAAATATATATTTAATGAATTATATGATAGAACAAAGTCTGAAGCACAAAACGATTTTCAATCTAAAAATAAATATATTTTAAAAGGATATTTTAAATCAGAATCAAGCAATGGAATTCCATTAGGAGCATTTAACGTATCTAGAGGGTCTGTAACTGTAACTTCTGGAGGCAGGGAACTACTAGAAGGTGTTGATTATGTTGTAGATTACCAAATAGGTACAGTACAAATTATCAACCCGAACTTAAAAGCTTCTAACGCACCAATAAACGTTTCGGTCGAAAACAATAATGGTTTTAGTCAACAACGGCGTAGTTATTTAGGTGTTGATATACAACATATATTCTCAGAAAATTTTGCCATTGGTGGTACTTTTATCAATATGAAAGAGAGACCTTTTGGAAAAATGCAATTTGGTTCTGAATCAGTTAATAATTCTATTGTAGGGATTAATTTATCATACCAAACCGAGGTGCCAAAATTCACCAAATGGGTAAATAAATTACCAAATATTGACACCGATGTAATTTCAAATTTCTCTATTCGTGCAGATGCAGCCTATTTAATGCCTGGAACAGCTAAAAATAAAAATGGAGGTGTAAATAATGAAGCAGCTTCATATATTGATGATTTTGAAGGCTCTCAAATTCCGTTAGACATCAGTTCACCAAGACAATGGTTTTTAGCTAGTGTCCCTCAAAATCAAAATAAACTTGAATTAGATTTTACAGGAAACCCAAATGACAATAATCTAAGATTTGGTAAAAAAAGAGCCCATTTAGCTTGGTACACTATTGATAGGTTATTTTATGGAAGCTCCTTAAAACCTGGTAATATTGACGATACTGAACTCTCCAGAAATGAAGTCCGCCAAGTAACGTATAGAGAACTATTTCCTGAATTAGAATTAGACCTCACACAATCTAACATTGTAAATACTTTTGATTTAGCCTATTTTCCACAAGAGCGAGGTACTTATAACTTTGACACTAATAATATTAATGCCTCTGGTAATTTCACAGACCCTGAAGCTAGATGGGGCGGTATTATGCGTTCTTTAAATACCACTAATTTTCAACAAGCAAATGTTGAATATATTCAATTTTGGTTGATGAATCCTTATGAGAATTACGGTATTAAACCTAATGAAGGTGGCCCACAAAATATAAATCCGACTGATTTTGGCGGTGAACTCTATTTTAACTTGGGTAATATTTCTGAAGATATCCTTAAAGATGATAGAAGAATGTATGAAAATGGCTTGCCAGAAAATGGTCTAAAAATATACAAACCAGATATTGGTGCAAATGTAGATCAAACTGTTTGGTCAGACATCCCTACAAAACAAGCTCTAATATATGCTTTTACTGAAAAAGATGAAGAAAGAAAAAATCAAGATTTAGGTTTAGACGGTTTAAATGATACAGAAGAAACGAATAGATTTGGTAGTCAATTTGGTAGTGACCCTGCTAATGACAATTACAATTATTATAGAGGTAGTGATTTAGATGCCAACAATGCCTCAATTTTAACTAGATACAGGAATTTTAATAAAACTCAAGGCAATTCACCTACAGTAAACAACTCTACAGAATCTTACCCAACTTCTGCCACCTCTTTTCCTGATATTGAAGATATTAATAAAGATCAAACTATGAGTTCGGTTGAAAGTTATTTTCAATATAAAGTAGACATTGATCCTAATAAATTTATAGTAGGTCAAAATAACATTGTCGATGAAAAAATAGTTTCAGTTGTATTACCTAATGGTGAGACTAGACAGACAAAATGGTATCAATTTAGGATTCCTATCAGTTCACCTAGTGAGACTATAGGTAGTATTTCAGATTTCAATTCTATCCGCTTTATGCGATTATTTTTAACTAAATTTAAAATTCCAGTAGTTTTACGATTTGGAGAATTAGAATTGGTACGAGGCGATTGGAGAAGGTATACAAAAACCCAAGTTGAAAATATTAACCCTCCGCAAGAACTAACTGAAGAAGAAAATAGAGATTTTGAGGTAGGTGTGGTAAACATTCAAGAAAATGAATATAAAGTACCTATTCCATATAGATTGCCTCCTGGCTTACGCCGAGAAAAATTACAAGGTACTACAACTTTGCAACAACAAAATGAACAGTCTTTATTAATTAAAGTAACTGATTTAGAGCCAGGACAAACCAGATCGGTATTTAAAAATACA
>JAMONB010000289.1 GCA_027066745.1 Flavobacteriaceae bacterium | reverse complement strand
ATAATCAAAATTAGATAAGTGTTTTGGTCAGAGAAGCTTAAAGTCAAAAGGTTCTTATTAGGGAAAGTATTAATATTTCGATTAGGAGAATATTACCAAAAAAAACTTGAAAATTACTTGGTTTTATTATAGTTCTTTGTTGGAAAATCATTTTTATTCAATCTGTTTTTTTAGTATTATTTTTGTTGTTCCGATAAAGAATGGAAAGAAATCCTTTAGAAGTGAAATTGTCCGTCCAAGTCAGATATTTGTCTTTACCTAATTGTTTAACTCTCAAATTATTTGCGTTAAGAATCTTCATTAAATGTTAGTCAAACGGTGTTAGTAAATAGTTTTTTTTATTTCAATTATTTTTTTTTCGCACAAGTCAAATTCAGTTTTTACTTTAATGAATTCCACAACACATTCAGTTGTACCTAGTTTTAAAAACGAAGCCTTTGGTTCCGTCTTGTCTATATCTTTATAAAATAGACCAAAACAATAATTCTTTCGCAATTTTAAATATGGTTTGCTTCCTGGTCCAGAAAAATATTCTTGAGTAGCATAAATAATTTCATATTCATTTATTTCCCAAGAATTAAGGTGACTCAGCAGATACTGGTGTAAACAGTGTACAACCTTTTGTAAATTGGTTAAAAGACAATAATTTAAGAGGTTTTTCTTTTAGAAGAGTTCATAGTTTTGAATTAAATTAGGTGTTAATTTTTCTAATAGCATATTTGTAGGAATCTTAGTTTTTCTGTCTTTCTAAAATTGTATTTTTTATTAAATGAAGTATCATTAACCATTATGAGTTGGTACTTTACTTAAAACTATATTATTCTATTCTTTCACTGTTGGTAAAGAATAGAATATCCACATAATTTTTCATTATATTTATAGCAAAATTTTGAAAATGAAAAAAGGAATTATAATATTTTGGGTCTTTATTATTAGTTGTACATTTTCTAATGCTCAACAAGGAAAGGTTTTAGAAGAACTTTCTATGTCAAGTAAAATCTTACAAGATTCTGTAAATTTTTCTATTTACCTGCCTTTTGATTATGAGAGTTCTAAACGAAGCTATCCTGTCGTGTATTTATTGCATGGCTATACTGATGACCAAACTGCTTGGGTACAATTTGGGGAGGTAAATAGGGTATTAGATAGAGATATTGCTTCAGGAAAACTACCCCCTATGATTGTTGTTATGCCTGATGCTGGGGTTACTTGGTATATTAATGACCACAAAGGAGAGGTGTTATATGAAGACATGTTTATACAAGAATTTTTACCATATATAGAACCAACCTATAGAATTAGAACTAAAAAAAGATACCGCGGTATTGCTGGGTTATCTATGGGAGGCTATGGTGCCTTTGTTCGCCTTGAAATACCCTGATTTATTTACTGCAAGTGCATCCTTAAGTGCTGCAATTTATACAAAAGATGAGGTTATAGCTAAATCTCAAACTAGTTGGGATAAAACTGAAGCTGTAATGTATGGCAAAGGTTTAAAAGGGAAGAAAAGATTAACAAAACATTGGTTTGCTAATAACCCTTTATATTTATTAAAAGAATTAGATATTAAAAGGATAAAATCTGTTCGCTATTATTTTGATTGTGGTGATGATGATTTTCTCTATAGAGGAAATGCAGCTACACATGTGCTTTTAAAAGAACTTGATATTCCTCATGAATTTAGAATGCGAGACGGAGCACATAACTGGACTTACTGGAGAAGTGGTATTAGTGATGCACTTGCTTTTATTGGACAAAGCTTTCATTAACTTCATGTAAATAATAATCACCAATT
>JAMONB010000288.1 GCA_027066745.1 Flavobacteriaceae bacterium | reverse complement strand
CACCCCAACCACTCCAACCTGAAAACCGATTAGAATTCATCGCTCCAACTTTTCTTTCTTTTGTTGGTTTAATTATAATTTCAGCAAGTTCAATAGTTGTTTCTTTAAGTTTTATTTCATTTTTATGTTTTTTTAATTCCTTAACTGTAAATTTTTGAGGTTCATAACCTATCATTGAGATTCTTACAATAGATAGTTCTTTAGCTTTTGCTTCAAATTCAAAATATCCATTTGAATCAGTAATTGTTCCAAAATTAGTATCAATGATTCCTATACTAACATATTCTAAAGGTTCATTTGTTTTAGAATCAGTAATTCTCCCTGTTAATATCTGTCCGGAAACTTTGATATGAATTAATAGAATTAGTACTATTATTGAAGTTTTTTTCATTTGATTGATCTTCTGTTTTTTTTATATTCGTTAAGATACACCAATTACAAAAGTTAAAAATTATACTTTACTTTAGATTGACTTTCTACCTTATCATTTTTTAAAACTCCTTCTACTTTTAAGTAATATTTTTCACCCTAAAGAAGGAATGAGCGATATACTCAAAACCTTAAAATTCAAGAAAAGTTAGCTTAATGATGATTTCATGAACTTACCTTGTACTAGGTTTTTTTTAAAGGAAACTCTGCTATATATAATAGCAGAGTTTTTTCTTTTTAATAGCATTAAATCCGGGTTTATTCTACTCCATTTTTGCAAAAAAACTGTTCATAAGTCCATTCATATCAAAGGTAATAAGTCTTGAATAAATTGTTATAATTCTTTCATATTCTCAAAATAAGGAGATCGATCACAAGCTCTGAAAAGATAAGTATCTAGAGTTAGTTTTGAACAACCTCGATCACCTGATCTGCATTGTCAAATATCTTTTTCACCATCTTTTGCCACCGTAAAGGAAATGTAGACCTGCTTTCGTCTGTTGACTCAGGACCAATAGCAGTCATCAAAGTACCTTTCGGATCAACAACTTTTCCAGGTGTATAGTTTATATCTACACTTTTACCAATATCAAGACGGGTAAATCTTACATCTGAAGGTATGTTAGCTCCAAAGAACATCAAATCCCTTCTGTTGTATTTACCATCAGGAAGTCCATGAAATCCGGTATCAGTTGTAGCCCCGGTAATATTGGATAATTCCTGTGCTGTTACACCGGTATTATCCCCAGCATCAAGGGTACTTTTTAGTTCTACCTTAATCTGACCTCTTTGTGGAAGTTCTTTACCATAAAGAGCTTTAAGACCTTTAAGAGCCATAAGATATGCTCCGCTTACCACGCCACAACTGTGACCGGCCATTTTTACAATCTCCAGATAGGAAATATCAATAATTCCACCTTCGGTAGCGCCGAGGAATTCACTTAAATCATCTTTTAACACGATGTGTTCGATTTCATCAAAAAAACCAGGATATTTCATTATTTTTTGTTTTTAAATATTACTAATCTTAGTCCGATTAATAATTATAGTTAAAATATTTAGTAAAAGGCAGATATTCATTATGATAATACATTGAAATACAATATTATAACCAAACAACCTGCCGTGATAACGTATGATAAAATTACTGAAATATTTTGTTTAGTTGATGGCTTTTGTAAAGAATTTGACAAAGTAGCTAAAAATATCTTTTAAGAAGTACCAGTAAACATCCACCAGTTATGTCCAAAGGAGAGGTCATAACCATAATGATAGCTTTTCATCTGAGTGAATTTAGGATCTTTAAATATTTTTACATCTATTTTGTACAAAAGTATATGCAAAATGAATTTCCAAAAACCATGTCGTACAATCGTTTCACAGAACTAATGAAGCAGAGCCTTACCTTATGTTTTCACTTTTAAAAACCTGTTATTTACGACGATGCATGGGTATCTCATTTTTTTCTTAAAATCTCAACCCTATCTTTATTGGAATTAATAATGCTTGTTGTGTTATCATTAAGCCAGATTGCATATAAATATCAAATTTTTCGGTAATCCTATAATTTACTCCGCCACCCAATTCAAGAATTGAGCTACCAGTTCCATTTTCATACTGGTTCCAAATATGATTATATCCAATTTTTAAATTAATCAAAGGAGTCAACTTTGTTTTTAATGGCAAATATTCTAAATCCATAAAAATAGAAAATCCATTTATTCCTTCAAAGTTTAAATATCCAATTCCGAGACCTGTGAAAAACTTATTTTTAAAACTCACTCCATTGATCAAATTTAAATCAAATCCATTTTGCTCTTCATTTAGATGATATCCTTTCCAGTCCGGACCAGAGTCAACCTGAACCGTTGTATATTGAAATATTAAATACCCCGTTTCAACTTTTCCAAAATAATGAATCTGTGAGTAACCTTTCCATCCAAAGGCAATGAGAATTATAGTAATTAAAATTATTTTTTTCATTTCTTTATTATGTTAAACAATAGATGTTTAGATCATATTATTTTATTGAAAAGTATTTCTACTTATGTTTATTCTATACTGTCTAATGTCTAGATGTCTAGATGTCTAGTCCTGAAATATGACTACAGGTTAAAATTAATATTTATGTAGATAAAAATAAGGATAATTTTCCATAGGAAAATTATCCTCTATAAAAATACACAAACCATCGAATTTATTATACTCATTATTGTGTGTAGTATTACCAATTTGGCTTTATGTAAGACATTCCGTTTATCTTTGTTTTTTCATATTTTTCCTTTTGTATTTCTTTTTTCATTAGTTCTCTTCCTTTTTTCTCAGACCACAAATTAAAAATTGTAATATAATTATTTGGGCTATAATCATAAATTATTAGATTTTTATTTTCATCAAAATGACCGTATTTTAATTGATTTGAACCACCATTAATATCTGTATAGATTTCAATTTTTATTTCATCTCCACTTAATAAATAGTAGCCTATAATTCCATTGTTGATATTGTTTACATCTTCAATTTTAGGATATTCGTCATTACAATGTTGAATTTTTAATCTACCATTTCCATAAAACCTTATAAAACGATCTGTTCTTTTATATTTTTTTGTTTGAGTATATCCTTTACGAGTTGTTAAATATGAATTATGCATATAATAAATAGCAGTTGTATCAATTATTTCAATGTTTTCTAATTTTTTAGCTTTTTTACTGAAATGAAATTTATGCTTTTTTGGAGGTCTGACATATCCATTGTTATTCAAAATATAATGAGAACAGTTAGTAAAGAATAAAATTATAATTATATATGATACTATTCTCTTGCACAATCTGGCGGGTTGTGTATGATTAGTTGCGGAATTAAATGTACGTTTTTTCAATTTACCTTGTTGTTTTTTTGAGAAACTATATTTTTCTATTAACCATTAAACCTCTATTATTTTTATATGCAATTAGGTGCATTTTTTTTAATTAGTGAATATATTTTTGCCAATTGATTATCTTCAATAATGTCTTTTTCATATTCAAAATTAAGCTTTTCAATAACCCGAATTGAGCCCCTATTTTCAGGAAGAACCATTGCTATTATTTTGCTTAGCCCTATGGTTTCAAATCCAAGATTCACACATGCTCTTGCAGATTCAGTTGCAATACCTTTTCCCCAATACTCTTTCATAAACCTATAACCAAGATCCACTTCATTCATATCTTCAAGATACTTTAGACCTGTAAATCCAATAAATTTATTTTCTCCTTTTAATTCAACTGCAAGTCGTCCGAACCCATGTTTTTCATAATCTCCGAATACATTTTCTACAATCCTCCGTTCAATTTCTTTTTTAGATACGACCCCTCCATCAGCAGTATACCTGCTAACTTCAGCATCTAAATTCATAGCATAGGAAGGATCTATATCCTCCATTTTAAATGGTCGAATTAAAAGTCTTTCGGTTTCAATAAATAAATTCGGATAAGACATCTTTCTTGAATTTAGGTTTTGTTTTCAATTGCACCTAACGGGAGTTTGTGTAACAACTACTATTATTTTAGGTTAAAAATAGTGAAATTACTTGATTTCGATTCACATTTTAAAACACTTTAAATCAATTAATAACATCTCTAATTTGATCTGCAAAGGTTTAAAACAACCAGGAATTGAAGATAAATGAGTTTTTATCTTGCTCATTAAAGTTTTGAAATCAAAAACAGACATAAGTCTCCTTTGGTTGTACCCTGTAAAAATTAAGTAAGCCTCCCTTAAGCAAAGACTTAGCTATTTTTTATACCCGTTGTTGCCCTTTCGCTATTTTTCAGGGTTTAAATTATTCGATTAAATTCAGTTTTCCTATTTTCAGTTCTTGAGTAAATTTAGTCAGCAATTTATTCCGTAAACTTGTTCAATTCCGTTAAACCTTATTCAGTTGTCTGTTTTTTATTCTTGAAAATTTCAATAATCAATGACGCATTAATAATAAATGCAGGCACAATAAAAACATCATTAATTGTGCTTACATCCTATTGTAAAAAAATCATTGATAGAAGAAGAATAATTATCGAAATTAATAGCCCTGTTTTTATGTAAATCACACTCAGTTTATTTTTACGAATTTATTCAATTCAGTGCAATTCATTCAGCGTTTTACCTGTCAAAAATTCGATTTTTTATTGTTTTTGTTTTCGTTAAAAAATATTAATATTATTGAAGCAATGATAATTATTGAAGCAACTAAAAACAACCAAGTTTTTTTAGATTCAATATTAAAATTTGAAAAATCAAAATTTAAAATATTTAAAATCATTGCTATAATAATCAATATTGAAGATAAGTTTCTTTTTATCATATTTTCTATTTTTTAAATGCTTTCCGCAATGAATGGCAACAGTTTGGTTAAGATTTTGTAATAGATAAAATTAAGGATAATTTTCCGCAGGAAAATATCCACTATAAAAATACACAAACCATCGAATTAAACCCGAAAACTGTTATAAATTTTAAGTGTTAGCAATAGTCTTATTCAATCATTTGTTCAAGTTCAGCACGATTTTCCAATTCAGGATGTATTTTTGTTATAATTCCATATTTAAAAAAGAAACTTTTCATTTTGATACTGTCTAAAATCATATCGTTATCGTTGCTGTTGAATAATTCAGTTTTTCCGTTCTTGTCAATCATCTCAAAAGTAGAAGCAGGAGTTATCCAATTATCTTCGACATACTTCATTAGTTGTAACTCTTTGAATTCAATTTCTGAATGAAATGAAGTTATATCATATAAATCTATTTCCTCAGAATATGATGAACAATCGAAACAAAGCAATAGTTTAGAACTTGGAACTAAATTATATTCAATTGTTATTTCTTTATCAATCAATTTTTCAAATCCAGACATATCTAAGAAAACTAAGGTTTTATTTTCTATAGTCTTTACAGTCATAGCAGTGGTCAAATAATCACTCGGCATAATAAGTCTTTCTTCAATTGATATAACTTTGGCTTTTATTCTTGTATTTTGATTAGTTTCTTTTCCGTATAAGTCAGAGTTTTGTTTTGATTCTAAATTTGTTGGAACTGAATCTTTATTAGGAATTTTTATTTTTTTTCCAGTAGGAGTTGAAATTTCATTATTTGTGGTATTTTGAATGGTTTTCTTAGAGTTACAGGTACAAGAGAAACACAATAAAAGTATTAAGATATAAATGAGGTTGTTTGTCATAAATTATAGCAACGGTTTGGTTAAGATTTTGTAACGGATAAAAATAAGGATAATTTTCCGCAGGAAAAATATCCACTGTAAATAATCACTTACCATTGAATTTAAGCCTAAAGCCATTATAAATTTTAAGCGTTACCCACTGGTTATATTCCGTTTTTTTATTAGTCCGCCAATTATGTTAGTCAGATAGATTAATTGTCCGATTATTATTAATAGTGTTAAAATCGTCAAAATCAAATTCCTATTTATTTTGTTAGGATATGAATTTCCATATTTAAAATTTGATTCGCTAAAAATTAGTATTATCGTCCATATGGTAATAAGTCCTCCAATTGTCAGTATAATGTGAATTAAATTCAGCCTTTTTGAAAGATTATATCTAAATTTATGCATAAGCCAATACCCAACCCCTATTAGTCCAAAAAGTACTGAAAATATTTTTGCGATGTAACTATTCGTAACTACGAACATAGTATCATGAAGATTTACATCCAAATAGTTGTCTCCGTTGGTCAGTCCGAATAAAATTATTATTGGTATCGAAAACCAGAATATTTGATATGGTTTATTAATAACTATGTTCATCTTTCAACGGTTTGGCTATGCTTCTGTTGTGGGCTAAAGTAGTCAAATTTTTCCACTATTAATTAAATTTGTAAATTAGCTCATTACTTTGATAATAAACTGAACCACAATAGAGTATAACCATTGTTGCCATTAGTTTTTAACTCAAATTTTTAGTCAAATAGTGAGAGGCATGTCCTTTAGGTCTGTCATTTAAAGTTGCTATGTGTTTATAGCCAGCATTTTCATAGAAAGGTTTTGCTTGCCAACTTGTAGTCTCAACAAAAACTTTTTCACAACCATTTTTCTTTGCAAAGTTTTCAGCAGATTCAATTAAATTTTTTCCAATTCCTTTTCCACGACTACTTTCCGATAACCAAAATAATTCGATATGTAATGTATTCCAAAAACAAATGGCTCTTATTCCACCAATTATTTTTTCAGTTTGATTTCTGGCAAAAACAAAAAATTTTACTTCTTTTTCGATTGGTTCAAGGTCAGGTATTTTCGAATGATTGAAATCAATAATTCCTTGACTTATGACCTTTGAATCTTGTTCATTTGGATTTGTAGTAATTTCAATATTCATTTGTTTACTTGTTTTTTTTAATTCAGGAGTTGATTCTGAAATTAATGGCAACTTCCTAATACACACATAAATACACATGTTTAAATATGCTATATACCTGATAACGTATGTTTTGACAATTAACAATAAGTTTTCAGTTTCCAATTCAGTCTGTTATCTGAAAAAAGAACATTCCATATTCTTTGAATTGAAAAAGCTATTGTTTTTCATTTCCTAAATATTCTTTAAATCATTAGGTCAGCATAAATAATATCATTATTAAAGTCAATATTCCGATGACTGTGGTAAATCTTCCCAATTTTTTTGATTTTGTCCATCCTGATAGTGAAATCATCGTTATTAAGGAAATAATTCCTATAAAAAAGGAAATTCCTCCAACAAGTTTAGGAAACATTAAATCATCTACTGAAACTTTAAACGGAAACCCTTCAGTTGTCATCATAAGAATTTTAGTCATTGAAAACAATGCAATCAAAAAGAAACTGGCAGCAATTGTAGCAAATTTCATAATATTTCTCATCAAACGATTATTGGTTTCTGAAACCAAAAAATTGGCTACTACTGCAATAGAAAAACCAGCCAGCAATGAACTTATCACAATGATTTGGTCAGCGAGTTTATTCCAATATTCTAATGATATTTCAACCATATTTATTAATTTTATTTATAATGTAGTGTTCCATTTTTCTGCTGTTTGCTAACATTTGGTATAAAGTTAGTGCTGGTTAAAATACAATAAATTTCGGATTTTATAAATGTGCCAAAACTTCGTTTAAACACTGAACTTAAGCATTAATTTTATACGTTATTAGCGATTGTTATTTTTCAACTGAATATTCATACGGCAACCAATCCGCAATACGCTGTTTTGCCATTTCGCCTTTCCACATTATACCTGATGGATCAAAATACCCCTTTTGATTAAAATAAACTTTCGGTTTAAGAAAAATAATATAACTTTTACTTGGGGCGTAATTTATTTCTAGAATTTGTGGATAATTAAGAAATTTTTCATTGTTGTCATTAACCAAAACAAGATGTTTGTATTTTAGATTTTTAGATTTTGAATTTTTCACTTCAAATCCAGTTGATAACAACTCATTTGACCAAAGAGATCGAAAAAAGTGCATTCTGGACCCTCTATAAGTTCGTTTTCTCCTTCTTTCATATGTATTATTTTGAATATCTTCAATTGTTTCATTCTTGCTAAAAATTATATTCCCATAAAAAAATACTGATTGACTTTTTTTATAATACTCAAATTTATCGAGGTAATAAGTAACTTTATATCCTAAAGCCATATTCTCAATAATAATGGGTCTTGAAGCAAATGCTCTAATTGTATCCTTATCTGGACTATACGTAAATGTAATATCATTTTCATTAATTATATTGCATTTCAATGCATTATCAGTCGTTCCAAGAAATTCATTTTTAAATATTTTTAAACTAGCCTTTCTTTTCTTAGTAAAATATTTATCCCCAATGATGACTTCTTCTAATTCATATATTTTTGGGGATAGAGAAATTACAAATGATTCTCCATTAGAAAAATCAGTCAGCTTAACAGAATAATATCCTATAGCACTTATTGTTAATGGCATTGAGATATTTTTCGATACATCCAATTCAAATTTCCCATTCCTATCTGCAGAGGTTCCAACAAAAGTTCCATTAAAATAGACTGATGCTGACGAAATTGCGTTCTTTGTTTCCTTGTCTAAAATAGTTCCTTTAACAACTTGACTATAGGCAGTTGTATAGAAATTGACGAATAGAAATAATACAATGAGCTTTCTCATAGTAACGTGTTATATAACTGCTAACTTGTTTGTGTATGATTAGTTGCGTGGTTAAACACCTAATTTAGTAAATAAAAACCGAATAGAAAATTCGCGAGTATTTTCGTAAGTAGGTTAGAACTAGCAATAAATTATATATGGTGTTGGTATTAGTTATTTATTCATTAATTCAATCGTAAGAAGAAAATCGGAAATCCTAATGATTCTTCTTTTTTAATAATCTTAAATCCAAATTTTTGATATA
>JAMONB010000287.1 GCA_027066745.1 Flavobacteriaceae bacterium | reverse complement strand
CCAAATATAGTACAACTATTTTTACTTATGATGAATCAAATTTACCAAAAGGTATTTTTTTAAATCACTCTAAAAATGTTTTTGGAGAAAATAAAATAAACCCAATATTATGGGGTTACTATTTACAAGACCAAGCAAGCTCAAATTCTGATAAATTTAATATAAAATCAGTATCTTCTAATGGAGGTATAGGAGAAAGTAAATATACTTTTGACAGTGATGGGTATCCTGTAAAAATGAAAAGTTATTATAATGAAGAACTAAAAAGTGAAATAAAATACTTTTATGAGTAGACTCTATAAATTACCAACTATTTTTGGGTAATGGTGCCAAAAATAGTTGGTGATTTTTTCTGGTTTATTATTCAAAATCATAACATTTTAACTTTTAGCAATCGCCTTATTAATTTCCTTCACCAACTTCGGCCCTTCATAAATAAAACCAGTAAAAATTTGCACTAAATCTGCACCTGCTTCTATTTTCTCTAAGGCATCTTTAGCAGAGTGAATTCCGCCTACACCAATAATAGGGAAAGCTTTATTTGATTTTTCAGCTAAAAACCGAATTACTTCTGTAGAACGATTTGTCAATGGTTTTCCACTCAAACCTCCTGTTTCTGTTTTGTTTGGAGACTGCAATCCTTCTCTTGAAATGCTTGTATTGGTAGCGATAACTCCGTCAATTTTTGTGATTTTAATGATATCAATAATATCTAACAATTGAGTATCTGTCAAGTCTGGGGCAATTTTTAATAAAATTGGTTTCCGCTTTTGTTTTGTATTATTTTCTTGCTGTAATTGATTTAGCAGCTTAGTCAAAGGTTCTTTTTCTTGTAGATCTCTTAAATTAGGTGTGTTTGGAGAGCTTACATTTACCACAAAATAATCAACAACATCAAACAAAGCATGAAAACAAATGAGATAATCATCAATTGCATTTTCATTAGGTGTCACTTTATTTTTACCAATATTACCACCAATAATAATATTGGTTTTTTTAAGCTTCAACCGTTCAACTGCAACCTTTACCCCCTCATTATTAAAACCCATTCTATTGATAATACCTTGATCTTCTTTTAATCGGAATAATCTTTTTTTAGGGTTTCCTTCTTGTGGTTTTGGTGTTACTGTACCAATTTCAATAAAACCAAATCCGAAATTTGACATTTCATCAAACAAATAGGCGTTTTTGTCCATTCCCGCAGCCAAACCCACAGGGTTTCTAAAGGTCAAACCGAATAATTTTCTTTCTAATTTCTTATCTTGTATCGTACCACCCTTAATAAGAGTAGGTACCAACGGTAGTTTACTTATTATCTTAATAAATGAAAAGGTGAAATGATGTACTTTTTCAGCATCAAATAAAAAAAAGATTTTTTGAATAAAGAATTTATACATGTCAACTTATCTTAAAACTGCATTCAGTTTTGTTTCAAAAGTTTGCTGCAGCTTTTTCATAATATTATCTATCTGCTTGTCATTCAATGTTTTTTCATTGTCTTGTAACACAAAACTGACAGCATAAGACTTTTTATTCTTGGGTAATTTATCCCCTTGATACACATCAAATAAATCAACTGATTTTATTAGTTTTTTATCTACTTGAAAAGCTAAATCATAGACTTCATTAAAAGAAATGGTGTCATCTAAGAGCAAAGCAAGATCTCTTTTTACTGAAGGAAATTTTGATAATCCACTCACTTTTATTGTTTTATTCTTTATCACTTGAAGCATTACATCCCAATTAAAATCAGCAAATAGCACTTCCTGTTTGATTCCAAATTGCTTTAAAACAGAAGGTCTAATTACACCAAAATCAACAATTTTATGCTTACCCAAATACATGGTAATACCTTCAGAAAAGGTGTCATTTTTAGTTGGTTTAATTTGAAAAGAGGTAATTCCAACTCTTTCTAGAACACTTTTTATAATTCCTTTTCCATAAAAGAAATCGGATTTTTTAGTAGGTGAAGTCCAGCTATCTCTAGTTTTATTACCAGAAATTATTAATGAAAAATGCTTTTCCTCTTGGTATTTCTCATTGTATTTATGATAGGTTTTACCAAATTCAAAGAGCTTGATATTCGTGTTTTTTCTATTGATATTATAACTTACCGCTTCTAAAGCACTTGACAAAAGGGTTTGACGTAATACTGATAAATCTGTACTTAACGGATTGAGTATTTCTACATTATACGCCTCATTAATCTGTTCTGAAATCTTAGTATATTCAGGACTAGTCAATGAATTTGCCATCATTTCATAAAACCCTAAACTAGAAAGTTGATTGGCTATTAAGTTTTCTAACTTATTGGCATCTGGTTTTTCAGCATAAGAAATTGAAGTATTTAATTTTGGGGAAGTAGCAATATTATTATATCCATACACTCTCAAAATTTCTTCAATAACATCTGCCTCTCTATTAACATCTGTTCTATAAGCTGGTATAGTTAAGCCTAAACCAGAGGATGTTTGATTGTTTATTTTTATATCTAAAGAGGCTAATATATTTGTAATAGTACCATGATCAAGCTCTTCTCCAATTAACTTAGCGGCTCTTTCAAATGAAAAACGTACTTGTTGATCTACTATTTTTTTAGGGTATACATCAATAATGTCTGAAGCAATCTTTCCTCCTGCAATTTCTTCAATTAATAAAGCGGCTCTTTTTAAGGCGTAATCGGTAATATTGGGGTCAATACCTCTTTCAAAACGAAAAGAAGCATCTGTGTTTAAACCAAATCTTTTTGCTGTTTTACGAATAGAAACAGGATTAAAATAGGCACTTTCTAAAAATATTGAAGTTGTTTTTTCTGTAACACCAGAATCTAAACCACCATAAACTCCAGCAATACATAAAGGTGTTGATTCACTATCACAAATCATAATATCATCTTTGTGTAGTTTTCGTGTCACACCATCTAACGTTATAAACTCAGTATCTGTAGGTAAATTTTTAACTATAATTTTATCACCTTTTATTTTAGAAACATCAAATGCATGTAAAGGCTGCCCCAGTTCATGTAAAACATAATTGGTAATATCTACAATATTATTAATAGGCGTCAATCCAATAGCTTTCAACCTCTCTTGAATCCATTTAGGAGAATCTTCTACTTTAATATCTGTAATAGTTACACCAGCATAGCGTGGAACTTGTATTAAATCTTCAACGTCTACCTTAATTTTTAAAGAACGTACATCTACGTGAAATCTACTCACCGAAGGTGTAATCAATTCAGAATCTATTTCTAACTGTTGCAAGCCAGCTTTTAAATCTCTAGCAACTCCAAAATGGCTCATCGCATCAGATCTGTTAGGTGTTAAGCCTATTTCAAATACTTCATCAGAAGTTATTTCAAATACTTCAGCGGCAGACTTACCCGTTTCAATTTTTGTATCAAGTACTAAAATACCATCATGAGAAGATCCTAAACCCAATTCATCTTCAGCACAAATCATCCCAAAGCTTTCTTCTCCTCTTATCTTCCCTTTTTTAATCTTAAATCCTATTCCTTCTTTATCATATAAAGTAGTTCCGATAGTTGCTACAGGTACCTTTTGACCAACAGCTACGTTTGGTGCTCCACATACAATTTGTAAAGGAATACCATTGCCTAAATCAACAGTCGTTACTTTTAATTTATCAGCATTAGGGTGTTTTTCGCATGTTAATACCTTACCAACAATAATTCCTTTTAAGCTTCCTTTTATTGACTCTACACTTTCAATCCCTTCTACTTCAAGGCCTAAATCAGTCAAAATTTCACCAACTTTTTCTACTTCTAAATCAATCTTTAAAAATTGTTGTAGCCAATTGTATGATATTTTCATGTGTCTATCTTTTATTTTTTTTATGTCATCCCAATGATTCGGGACTATTCGCTAATAATCATCTCATTATTAATGATAAACCATTTTGCATGCTCGTTTTATTTTATCATTAAATTTTGAGCTGACAAAGGTAATCAATCCATTTTAGTTTTGCATTTTCACATGAAAATAATCTGCTAAAAAAAAATCAAAAAATATACAATAAAATCTAGGGTTAATTATCTATATTTACCCTCAATAATTTATTACAATTGATGGAGCATTTTATAGTATCAGCACGTAAATATAGACCTCAAATATTTGAGGATGTTGTTGGGCAAAAAGCAATAACTAATACGCTTGAAAATGCTATAAAAAATAATCATTTAGCTCAAGCACTATTATTTACTGGTCCAAGAGGTGTTGGTAAGACTACCTGTGCACGGATTTTAGCAAAACGTATCAATCAAGAAGGTGCAGAAATAAATCCTGATGAAGATTTTGCTTTTAATATTTTTGAATTAGATGCTGCTTCAAATAATTCTGTTGATGATATTAGAAACTTAACAGATCAAGTTCGTATTCCGCCTCAAACAGGAAAATACAAAGTTTATATCATTGATGAAGTACATATGTTATCTCAAGCTGCCTTTAATGCTTTTTTAAAGACTCTTGAAGAACCTCCTGCCCATGCAATTTTTATTTTAGCAACGACTGAAAAGCATAAAATTATCCCTACGATATTATCAAGATGTCAAATTTTTGATTTTAAACGTATTGGAGTTAAAGACACTAAAGAATATCTGCATAAAATTGCCAAACAAGAAAATATAAAGGCTGACGATGATGCCTTACATATTATCGCTCAAAAAGCAGATGGTGCCTTACGTGATGCACTTTCTATCTTTGACAGAGTTGTAAGTTTTTCTGCTGAAAATTTGACTAGGCAAGCTGTTGCAGAAAATTTAAATGTATTAGATTACGATTCATATTTCAAAACAACAGATTTAATTTTAGAAAATAACATTCCAAAAGTATTGGTTGCTTTTAATGAAATTTTAGCCAAAGGTTTTGAAGGTCATCATTTTATTTCTGGGTTAGCATCGCACTTTAGAGATTTATTAGTCGCTAAAGACAGTATTACTATTCCGCTTTTAGAAGTAGGTGATAGTACTAAAAAACAATACGACAAACAAAGTAAAAAATGCGATCTCTCTTTTTTACTAAAAGCAATTGATTTGGCAAATGAATGCGACTTAAAATATAAAAGTAGTAAAAACCAACGTTTACTTGTCGAGCTCACATTAATGCAATTGGCTTCAATTACTTTTACTCCCAAAAATTTGGGAGAAAAAAAAAAAGGTAAATACTATATAATTCCATCTTCTTATTTTATCAAAACTAAAAAAGCTATAGTAAAAGAATTTATTAAAACTCAAGCAATTAAAGCTCCATTAGAAAAGACAAGAACTAAAATTTTGGTAGAAGAAACTATCACAAAACCAGTGTTAAAAAACAGAACCAATCGCCGGTCTTCTGCACTATCATTAAATAGTATTACAAAAAAGAAAGACGTTATTTCAAAACCCATTGACGATCTTGACAATAATGAAAACAAACCTAAAGATAAATTTACTGAAAATGAATTTTTAGAACTGTGGAATCTATATGTAAAAGAGCGTGAAAAAAATGGTGAGAGAATTATTGCTTCAATCATGAATGTTGACATTCCTAAAATAAAAGAGAATAGTATTCTACTTACATTCCCAAGTGCTTTGATGAAAGAGCAACTTTTAAAAGAAAGACCTAAACTACTTAGAAATTTTCGAGAAAAATTAAACAATTACAGTCTTGATTTTGAAATTACTGTAAATGAAGAGCATCAAAAAAAGTTTGCATATACACCTCAAGAAAAATACAATAAGCTTTTAGAAAAAAATAAAGCATTAGCTATACTACAAAAAACATTTAAACTAGATCTTTAAACTACACTATGTTAGGACTTAAATTTGAAACTAAAACTTCATGGGCAGAGATTGCCAAAAATAATTTACAACAAATATTGACAGATCATGCTTTTGCTGAACAAAAAGCGGCTTCTAATGCTGTTTCAATAATTATTAATTATTCTGAAGAAACAAAACTAGTAACTGCAATGAGTGAAATTGCTATTGAAGAAATGGAACATTTTAAAATGGTACACGATTTAATGATTGCTAGAGGAATGACTTTGGGAAGAGAACAACGCAATGATTATGCAAAAACTTTACAGTCTTTTTTCACCAAAACTAAAGATAGAAACGAAGCTTTAATTCAACGTTTATTAGTTGCTGCACTAATTGAAGCAAGAAGTTGCGAGCGTTTTAAAGTATTTTCTGAAAACCTAGAAGACCCCGAGCTTATTGAGTTTTATAAAGATTTAATGGTGTCTGAAGCCAACCATTATACTGTGTTTTTAGGGTTTGCACGTCAATATCAAGACAAAGATATTGTAGACAAAAAATGGAATGCCTTATTAGATTTTGAAGCTGAGTTTATTAAAAAAAGAGGGATAAATGCAACAGTACACGGCTAAGTTTTAAATAGAATTTCTATAAAATAGTAAGGAGAAAAGCTACTTACAGATTAAGCTCACACTTAGTCTTTCACTTCTCTCCTTTCTCCCCTGAGTTGAACTGCAATATATGAAGTTCAGCTAAAGGGTAAATTTTAATGAAGGAGAAAAGCTATTTGTAGTTGTTAACGTAAGTTACCATTTTCACTTCTCTCCTTTCTCCCCTAATTTTAGTATTGTTATTAATAACGCAAAAAAACCAAATCTATTACATCTATTAATAGAATATATTTCATGCTTTATTAGAATACAAATGTATGTGCTAAACTCATACTAGTCAATAGCGAAAATGGGTGATTTTAAAACTCATGGAAAACAGGTAGTTTTTCAAAAATACGCTAAACATTTAATTTAAAGCGTTTTAAATGGGTATATATCCGTTTTACAATAATAAATTTGTTGATAAATTAAATGAAATAAAAATACTACGTCATAATTTTCTATAAACTTTAAGGAAAATGGTTAGTTTAACTGTTCTCAATTACTACTTTATATGTCAATTATTATTGAAAATAAAAAAATAAAAAATTTAATTTTAAGAAAATAAAGCATTACTACATCCTAAAAAAAAGTACCATTGAGATAGAATTGTTACTTTTGTTTAATATTTTTACTTATGACTATTAACGATACAATTATTGCACTAGCTACACCTTCAGGTATTGGAGCCATCGCTGTTATTCGCCTTTCAGGAAAAGATTCCATTACTACTGTTAATTCCTTTTTTAAATCAAAAATTAAAAACAAAAGTTTATTGAAACAAAAAACACATACTATACATCTTGGTCATATTATAGACAATAACCGATTCATTGATGAAGTATTAGTCTCTGTTTTTAAAAACCCAAATTCGTATACTGGTGAAAATATAGTTGAAATTTCTTGCCATGGTTCTGTTTTTATTCAACAAGAGATTATACAACTTTTTATTAAAAACGGGATTAGACTAGCCAATCCTGGAGAATTTACACTTCGTGCTTTTTTGAATGGAAAATTAGATTTAAGCCAAGCTGAAGCTGTAGCTGATTTAATTGCATCTGACTCTAAGGCCTCACATCAAATTGCAATGCAGCAAATGCGTGGTGGCTTTTCAAATGAAATTGAACAACTAAGACAAGAATTACTCAATTTTGCATCATTAATAGAATTAGAATTAGATTTTGCTGAAGAAGATGTTGAATTTGCCAATAGAGGTGATTTTCAGAAATTAGTTCATAAAATTTCTTCCACCCTAAAACAATTAATTGAATCATTCTCTTATGGTAATGTCTTAAAAAACGGAATTCCCGTTACCATCATCGGAGAACCTAATGTAGGCAAATCAACATTACTGAATACACTATTAAATGAAGAAAAAGCTATTGTTAGTGAAATAGCAGGCACAACCAGAGATGCTATAGAAGATGAATTGATTATTGAAGGTGTTTCCTATCGTTTTATTGATACAGCTGGTATTAGAGACACTCAAGATGTCGTTGAAAATATAGGAATTAAAAAAACCTTTGAAAAAGCATCACAAGCTCAAGTTATTATTTATCTGCTAGATGGATCTATATTAAGGGGTAAATCTAATGAACAACAAAAATTAGTTTTAGAATCTATACAAACTGAAATTCAAAATATAGAAATAAAATTCCCTGATAAAAAGATATTAATTGTAGCCAATAAAACAGATTTATTATCTGAAAAAGAAATCTCAAATCTCAAATCTCAAATTTCAAATCTTCTTTTGCTCTCTGCAAAA
This sequence comes from Flavobacteriaceae bacterium, assembly GCA_027066745.1. Classification (GTDB taxonomy): domain Bacteria; phylum Bacteroidota; class Bacteroidia; order Flavobacteriales; family Flavobacteriaceae; genus Aureibaculum. The sequence goes on along the minus strand of JAMONB010000287.1, from coordinate 688 downwards.
AATAAGGAAGGTATTCAAAAATTAAAAAATAAACTTATAGAATTAGCAAATTTAGGAGCTTTAAGTAATAACCAAACTATTGTAAGTAACAGCCGTCATTTTGAAGCATTAAACAAGGCTTTAATAGAAATAAACCATGTGCAAAACGGAATTGACACTAACCTTAGTAGTGATTTGATTACCATTGATATTAGAGAAGCTCTCTCCTATCTAGGTGAAATTACCGGAAAGGTTACTACTGAAGATTTATTAGGTAACATTTTTGCTAACTTTTGTATTGGGAAATAGACAACTATTCTGCTTTGTGTTAAACAACTCTATTTGACTAAAAATCAATAACTGTGTTCTTTTCTACCTGACTCTTTTTTCTGTGTAGATTTCAAAAGGAATATCACCTGCAAGCGTGGTCATTTCTTTTATTGACTTTCTTTCAATCACAGAGTTTAGTCTAAATGCAGGTACACTTCTTCTTCCATCTATAGAGATAAGATCATTTTTTGAATTAAGCATTATCCAACTAGAATTACTAACAATATAATAATTTTCATCTATCAAAAGAAAAATCTCTTCATTACCCCTTTTTGCAATTTCTACTTTTTTATTAAATTCTATTTTACTTTTAATACCCTTTTTATTGTTATTATAATTTGCTACTACAGAATCAATCGACAAATCTTTTGGATAAACT
>JAMONB010000286.1 GCA_027066745.1 Flavobacteriaceae bacterium | reverse complement strand
ATATTTTCATCATGAAAAATACCAAAATAAAAAATATGTTCAGGATTGGCTAATGCGATTTCTTTATAAAGCTCTCTAATATAAGTTTGTGTGCCTTGTGGTTCTTTGTTTAATAAATAACCATCAACAAATATTTTCATTTATTCTATATTTTTGATGATTTTAGCTGGTACTCCACCAATAACAACGTTTGGAGGGAAATCTCCTTTTACCACAGCACCAGCAGCAACTACACAACCGTCTTTAATGTTTGTTCCGTCTAAAAAAGTAACTTTAGCACCTACCCAAACATTATTTCCTATTTCTATACCTTTTGATGTTACCCCTTGGTTTCTTATTAATTCATCTTTTTTTTTGAAATTATGGTTCTCAGAATGAAAAGATACATACTCTCCTATAATTACATCACTTCCTATTTTTAAACCACCAGAAGCTCCGAAAAAAGCAAATTTCCCTATTCCAGAATTATTTCCAAGCTCAAATCCTTTTCCATATTTAGAAAAATGACTTGTACACCTAATTTCAGAATAGGCACCTATTTTAGAAAAATCTCCAATTATTAATTTTCCAGAACAATACCCATCAATAATAGTATTGTTTTCTATGGTTGAATGTTTACCTAAGAAAATATTTTTTCTATGTAAGAGTTGTACTTTTCTACCCAAAAAAACTTTTTTTCTATAAAAAAAAAGACCTCTTAATATCATTAAAAATCTTTTGACCATAACCTTTCTAAAAAAACTTTTAGGGATATTATTATCAATTTTATACGTTTTACCAAACGAAAATAATAGTTTTTGAAAAACAGATTTTATCATTTTATAAATTTAAAGATTATTTTCTTTATTTTAAGAATTATTATTCCTAAAAATTTCAATTTATTAAAATACTTAATTACATATATTTCATATCCTCGTAGCAATAAATGTTGTTTTTTTTTATTAAAACCAACATGATGGATGTAAGATATGGAATGTACAAAAATGGTCTTTTTACCAATTAGTGCTATTTTTTTACAAAAGTCTACATCTTCTACATACATAAAATAATCTTCATCTAATCCTTTTACATGTTGCCAATCTTTATTTTTCACCATTAAAAATGATCCTGAAACCCAATCAACCTGAATGTGATTTTTGTCATTAAAATTATCTATTAAAATTTCTGATGATTTATAATTTAAAGATGAGAATCTTAGAAGGTTTAAAGGTTTTGGAAACTTTCCGAAAGAGGGAATGTATTTTTGTTGACTGTTTAACATTTTTATACCTAAAACACCTATTTTATTATCATTTTCAAAAAAAGAAAATAAAGGATAAATATTTTCAAGTATGACAGTATCGTTATTCAATAATAAAAGATACTCTCCTTTTGTTGTTTCAGCAGCTTTGTTATTCCCCCCAGCAAAACCTAAATTTTTATCACTTTTTAGTAAAATAACTTCTTTAAAATTATTTTCGAGAAAATTTAAACTATCATCAGATGAATTATTATCAAAAATGATAATTTCAAATGTAAAAGAGGAGCATTTATTATAAATAGATGTGATGCATTCTTTCAAATACTTACCACAGTTGTAATTGACGATAATGATTGATAGTTTAACCTTATTCATTTATATAAAAGTTAAGAACCCTAATTTTTTTTTAATATAATAGAGACAACTAACATTGAGTAAAATAGTGGTAATTAAACTTGCTACTGCAGCTCCGTTAATCCCATAAATGGGGATTAAAACATAATTTAAAATTACATTTATAATAAAACAAAATAGTGTAATATTTCTTAAAATTTTATGACTATTGGTCATGTTTAAAATCTGATCTACGTTTCCTGAAATTGCACTAATTAATATACCAAGGCTAATTATAATTAAGCTCATTTCACCACTTAAAAATTCATTTCCAAAAAGACCGAGAATTTGCTTTCTAAAAAGGATAATTATGAACACTATAGGTATGGTTAGTACTATGATTAGCCATGTAGATTGACGAATAACTTTTTTTAAATCTTCCATTTTATGTTGACTATACAATTCAGAAATTTTAGGAGTAATAACTACATTTATAGCAATGATGATGATAAAACCTAAAGATGCAATTTTAAAAGCTGCATTATAGATACCTACCTCAGTTGAACTTTTCATTGAACCTAACATAAAAACATCTGTCCAGTTTAATAAAAAAAGTAAGGCAGTACTAAATAGCATTGGAAGCGATAGTTTTAATAACTTTTGGGTAGGAAAATTTGTTTTTGCATGAGTATTTATTTTTGAATACAGAAAAAACTCAATGATAAAAGTGATAGTTATACCAATACCATAACTTAAAAATGTAATTTCTTCTCTTGAAACATATTTCATTATGATAAAGAAAGCAATAAAGAAAAGTATATAAGGTACTATAAAGGTGAATAAATTATATTTCTTAAAGTCCTTTTTACCTCTAAAAAAATTTGAAAGTAATTCATGAAATAGTAGCGGAATAATAAAAAGGCTTAACAATTTAAAATAATAAATAAGTTGTACATCTTTAAAAACAGTAACTGCCAAAAATTCTGATGAAAGGTATAAGATTATTGTTGTTATAACACCTGATAGTAAGGTCAATAAAACACTTTTTGTTAAATAATTGTTTTGAGGAATACTATTAAAATTGATGGTATCTGAAGTGAGTTTGACAATAGCACTTGGCAAACCCAATGTAAAAAGCATAACTACTAATTGAGCAAGTGTAATTGTAATTGAATACCTACCAAAGACACTTGCACCAAATTTATTGGTTATCAATAGCAGCAAAGCATAAGCTAACACTAAGCTAATTATTTTAAAAGAAAATGTGGAAACTCCGTTTACTAAAATCTCTCTAATATTTGAGTTTTCTTTTAATTTTAAAAAAGACAGGAGTTTTTTCATTTTTTTCTAATCCAAAAAGAACCAGGTTCTCTATCTTTTTGTGTTTTTAAAATAGGAGCAACATTTTTTAATTCTTCAGGATAATTATGTTTTAAATAGTTTAACGAACCTATAATCTCAAAATCTGTATTATTACTTAAAAAAGCCTCTAGTAAATATTGTTCGTTCCAAAGTCTATGTTCTTTTTTAATCCAATCATCTGGATAATTTTTTGGAGAGAAAATATCATGGATGTGAATGATCACACCAGAATTTAGAGAAGGTAATATTTCTAGTATTTCAAATAGAACATCTCCTTGAGGTCGTATTACATGAGAAGAGTCAATAAATAGGATGTCATTTTCACTTAATGAGCTAAAAAGAGAGAGTTCAATGTTTTCAACTTTATCTCTAATAATTTTCGCATCTATTTTCTCTAACCAAGGCTGTTCATAAGGCTCTATACAAGTATGTTTAGATGTAGAACTAATATTTTCTTCTCTATTTTTTTTTAATGCAGCTTCAGCTATCAAAGTTGAATGTCCAGAGCCAATTTCAATAATTTTTTTAGGTTTGAAAAACCGAATAATATTATATAAAAACTCAGCATCACCAGATTCAAAACTATTGTTATTATAATAAAACTGGAGTTCAGATGTTTGATTTTTCTTATTTACAGGGAATAGTTTCAATTCTTCATTATAAGAAAATTGTTTTAACAAATTTAATTGTCCCTTGATATTAAAGTCAAGTCCAATTAAGTTTCTGTCAGTTCTTAGAGATTTAGTCAAATGTTTTTTAGGGTTGATTAAAGGTTGGTAATAATGATCTTTTACAGGTAAAAATCCAAAAGAGAGAAATGTTTTTTCAGCAAGTAATGTTCTGTGCATTCCGCCTATTGTTAAAAATTTTATCCAAATAGCAGATAATAATGTGACAGGAAACATCAGAACTTCAATTATTTTAAATATAATTATTTTCATAAAAAATATAAACTTGCTTGATGTTAAAATTAATCAAAATAACCTTCTATTTTTATTCATTATTTGCCCTTATAAAATACTGTGTAGTTAAGAATTCTTCAAAGACCCCAAAAGTTATTTTATTAATATTTTTCTTAATTGATTTCTTTTTATAATTTTTTAAAGCACTTTCAATATAAGAAATTTTGAACCCTGACATATTAAATAGTGTAACCATATCCTTTTTACAAAAAAATCTTAAATGAGTATTGTCAAATAACCCGTCATCTTCGTAGGAAAAATTTCCTTTTATATATACTTTATAAAAAGCATTTAAAGTTCTGATATTAGGAATGCTAGAAATTATTTCCCCATCAGATTTAAGGTTCTTTTTTAACTTTTTTAAAACTTTAAGTGGGTCTTTAAGATGTTCTAAAATATCTGCTAAAATGATTACATCAAAATAATTTTGATATTGATTTAAAGAAAGTTCTTCAATGTCTCCAAAAATAAAATCATCAGTTTGATTGTAAGAATCTTTTTTTGATTCATCAAAGTTCAAATCTACACCGATAACCTCTTTTGCATTTCTATGTTCTTTTAAATAGATTAATGTTTCTCCGTATGCAGCACCAACCTCTAACACTTTAAAATTATCTTTTTTGGTAATTAAATTTACTAAATCTATCCTAATGTTTGAATAGTAACTTTCATTTTTATCGGTCATAAATTAAAGTTAATAGCTAATGCATTAGCCTAATAATTTTTTAAATAAGAATTTAGACGTATTAATAAGATAACTATTAGCATTACCAAACCTAAGCTAACAGCTAGAACAAATGTCCATTTTTTGAGTATGCTTCTTTCCTTTACACCAATTTCACTAAAGGTAGAAACTACATTTACTATTTCAGTAGTTTCAGCTTTTTCTTTATTATTATCAATTAGCTCTTCGTTTAATTCTAAGCTTTCATTAAATAATTCAATTTCATTTGTTTTCTTAACTCCTTGTGCTAAAGTAATGGCTGTACCTGTATTTTGTTTGTTGGCTTCGGTAATTAATACTTCATTATAAATTTTTCTAAGTGTATCTACTTCTCGTAATGACTTCTTCAAGACCCTTTCATTTTGAAGTAAGTTTTCATCATTTATCTTTTTTTGATTTTTAAAATAAATGTTATTTTCAATAGAACTAATTATAGGTGTACTTAGTTTTTCAAAAATGCCATTGTTTAAAGATTTCACCTCTATTTGATGGTATTTGTAATCGTATATTGTAAATCCTTTTTTAAACTCTTTTATGTTGATGTATTTGACCAGTGTGCTGTCAATTTCTTGAGTAAAATTATTGAATAACTCGTATTTTTCATTTTCGTTAATAATAGGTTCAATATAAAACCCTTTAATTTTTGAAGCTTCACTTACTGAAATGTTTAATGTTTTTGCCAATAAGATAGAATTTTTTTGCTTTACCAATTCGTGGTAGAATAACACATTTTTATAAAGTTGTTGTGTACTCTTGAAATTAGGTTCAACAATCATGGTAGATGAAAATTGTTTAGGGTTTGTCAGGTCAAAATACAAACCTATAGCAGCTCCAATGAATGTTGCTAATCCCAATTTTAAAGCATTATTTCTAATAAAGACTAATGCTAAAATTAAAGAATGCAATATCCCTTTAAAAATCCTACCAATAAAATTAAAAAGATTTTGAAATCCTTTACCAATAATTTTAAATAAACTACCTAAATCTACTTCCCCATCTTGAGGTATGTTTTGTTGAGCCATCTATGAAAAAATTTGTTCTAATATTTTTTGGGTAATAATATAAGTAGGTCTAACACCAGATGTCCCTAGGCCTCCAGAAGCTAATGTACTTCCTGTTTCTAATGGATTGTCAGAGGCGTAATAAGCATACCTTACTTTTACATTTTCTGAGATATTCCCTCGAATTTTTGATGCAGATTGGATTGCTTTTTGATAATGTACCCCTTCCATTTCTAAGCCAATAGCTTTCCAAGTTGAATTGTAAAAAAATTCTAATAAGGCTTTATTTTGTAATGAAGTTCCTAGCACTGTAACCATTGTACCTTCATAAACATCCATGCCAAAGCCTTCTAAATCTTCTTTTTTTAATTCGTTTGTAAACGGATAATTGTCTGCTGTACCTTCAAAAATATGAGCAGAAGGAATCATTATATCACCTTTACCACCTTCTAAAATACCAGCTTTACCCATAATTGAAACCGATTCAATATTTAAATGGTGTGTATTGTTATTCTCACAAACATAAGGTTTTAACAGTTCATCTAAGGTTTCAAAAGCTTGCTCACCAAAAGCATAATCCATTACAATAATAACAGGTTTATTATCATCTGCCTTTTCTTTTAAGATATAATTTGACTTGTTAAAATCTATCTTAGCTGTGTCAATAATTTGCACATTGATATTGGTTCTAGAAGCATCTTTAACGTAAGTAAGGCCCATTTTAGAAGCATGTTGCTTTACTTTTTTTCGTAAAGGCTTATTGTCTTTATCACTTAATATTTCAAATAAAGCAATTTCTTTGTGTTCTTTGGCTTCTTTTGTTAAAATAATGGGAGCGTAAATAGAATTCATTACACTGTGCATATTTGCACTAATAATATGAATAGGTCTATTTAATAATTTTTTATCTTCTAACACTTTTTTTATAGTAGTCGCCCATTTTTCGCCATAAATATGATGTCCAATCCGTTCACGTAGAGATGAGCTAAATACTATGGTTCTTTTTTTGTTTAATAATGTCTCATTTAGAGCCAGTTTAGCCATCCAATAAATACAATTAAAAAATTTATTAGGATTCCCATATTCAGAGAAACTGTCTGCAGTCTTTTTTACTTCTTTAAAAGTTCTCCCTAAGATATTAGCCAAATGTGTTAAAACTACATCTCTCTCATTACTAGAGAGTTTTTTATTATGAAGTACAATATCTTCTAAATGATCCCATTCTCGTATGGTTGTTCCATCTTCATCAACAAGAATATTATTTTTAATTTTATGAGATTCAATAAATAAAAAAGTCAAATGTGTTAGCACATCATAAATATCAGAACGTCCTCGTGTAATTTCGATATTCATTTGATCTTTATCAATTCTGTAGCAATTTCTACGTCTTTTTTCAGGAACTATAGGTTTAAAATGTGATTCACTATAGCCTTCATCTGAGGTAAGATTGATAAATTGACATTCTTCAATTCCTTTAGGGAGCCTCTCGATGATATAGAGTAAACCATCTAATTCTATACTTTCTTCTGCTATTGACCCATAAATTTCGGGTCTTAAGAGGAGTAAAGATTCTCTTAATGTTTCACCAGAAATACCCATAGGCTTATAAAATCCTCTATTGAATAAATGTCGCATGGCAGTATACATGCGTTCTATTGCATTTGAAGATTCTTGAGATTTGGTTGGTTTTAAATTGCTCATTGACAAAAAATTTGAACAAAGATACCAAAATACTCAGTAATAGTCTACTTTAAAATATTTTGATACTTGGTTTCGTCCTTTAAGAGTATTAAAGCTTCAATAATTGATTTGTCTTGATTTACTTTATGGATGTATTCTCCTTTTTTATAGTAATAATGCCTAACAATTTCATTGGTTAAAGCTTCTTTAATTTCAGATTCGTTTTGAGATAATTCTTTGATTTTTTCAGCATTAACTTTAGAAATCAAATTTTGATATTCAATGCTAATTTTAGAATCATAACCTTCTTTTAAAGCTGTTTTTAAAACATTTGACAGTTCTTTGTCTGTTTCAGTTTTAAAAGCATTTTTATTTACATTTAAATATGCTGTAAAATTTTGATAATCTGTATCTGTAAGTTTAAAGCTTTCAGGAGAGGATATTGTTTTATTTTGAGAAACAAATTCGATAACATAATTAAAAATTGCATCAGATTTTAATAAAGCATCAGTTGCAATTGTTCTTTCAGATTGTGTTAGTTTTATATCTGGTTCAATACCACCACCGTCATATACCTTTCTTCCGTTTTTGGTTTTAAATACATTTCTTTTTATGTCAGAAAATTTAGGGACTTCACCATTATCATCTACATGTGTGTAGTCTAATTCTTGAATACATCTTCCGCTTGGGGTATAGTATTTGGCGATGGTTAATTTTAATTGTGTACCGTAGGTTAATTTTCTATACCGCTGTACTAACCCTTTACCAAAAGAGCGTTCACCAATAATTACAGCCCTATCTAAGTCTTGTAACGAACCAGCAACAATTTCAGAAGCTGATGCAGAATGCTTATTAATTAAAACAACAATCGGGATGTCTAAATCTATAGGTTCTCTTTTCGTCTTATACGTATCACTCCATTTTTTAACTTTTGCCTTTGTTGTCACTACAACCTCTTCTTTTGGAATAAAAAAGTTAGTGATTTCAACTGCTTCGTTAAGTAATCCGCCAGGGTTTCCTCTAACATCTAAAATCAATTTTTTCATACCTTGAGCTTTTAAATCTTCAAAAGCTTCTTTTACTTTTGCAGAGGCTTGAGAGGTGAATTTTATAAAAGAAATATAACCCACTTCTTCATCTAGCATTTTATAATATGGTACGGGGTTTACTTCAACAGAAGTTCGTAAGAACTCAGCAGTTATTTTTTTATTATGTCTTTGAAGTTGTAAGGTTATTTTTGAGTCAGGTGTACCATTTAATAATGGTAAAACATTTTTTAGCGTTGACTTAGTAACCTCAATATTGTTGATTTTAACAATCTCATCACCAGCTTTAATTCCAGCTTTATCAGCCGACAAGCCTTCATAGGGTTCAATAACAATTAGCTTATCTTCAATAATTTTCACACTAGCACCAATTCCTCCATGTTTACTGGCAGCATTAATTCTTGCATTTTCAACACCTTGCTCATCATAATACCTTGTATAAGGATCTAATTTTTGTAACATGTTGTCAATTGCTGTTTCGGTTAATTCAGCTGGGTTGGTTTCATCTATATAATACATATTCAATTCTTTGAATAGTGTTGTATAAATTTCAATT
>JAMONB010000285.1 GCA_027066745.1 Flavobacteriaceae bacterium | reverse complement strand
ATCAGGCGTTTACAGAAATAAAAAAGGTTGAAAAGCAGTTAGAAGAAGTGAATATTGCTTTGGTAGAAAGAACCGATTATGAAAGTGAATCTTACCATCAATTGATGGTAGATTTAAGTGAGTTAATCCATCGTTTTGAGTTGATAGGTGGTTATAATTACCAAGGAGATACTGAAAAAATATTACAAGGACTAGGTTTTAAACGTGAAGATTTTAATCAACTTACTGACACCTTTTCTGGAGGCTGGCGTATGCGGATTGAATTGGCAAAATTATTATTGCAGAATAATGATATTTTATTATTAGATGAGCCTACCAATCACTTAGATATTGAATCTATTATTTGGTTAGAAGAGTTTTTAAAAGGGTATTCAGGGGCTATTATGTTGGTGTCTCACGATAAAATGTTTTTAGACAATGTAACAAACAGAACAATAGAAATATCCTTAGGTAAAATATACGATTACAAATACAATTACTCAATGTATTTGACGCAGCGTAATGAAATAAGAGAAAAGCAGTTGCAGTCGCAAAAGAATCAAGAAAAAGAAATCAAACGCACAGAGCAGCTTATTGAGAAATTTAGAGCAAAAGCCAATAAAGCTTCTATGGCTCAATCGCTGATAAAAAAATTGAATAAAGTAGAGCGTATTGAGGTAGATGCTGAAGATACCTCTGTAATGAAAGTCCGCTTCAATATTTCTATTCAGCCTGGTAAAGTTGTTTTAGAAACTGAAAATGTAGCAAAAAGTTATGGCGATAAGCAAGTATTAGACAATGTAAATTTATTGATAGAACGCAATAGTAAGATTGCATTTGTAGGGCAAAACGGACAAGGTAAATCTACCTTAGCAAAAATGATTGTTGGTGAAATTCCGTTTGATGGTGCTCTAAAACTTGGGCATAATGTACAAATAGGATATTTTGCTCAAAACCAAGCAGAATATCTTAACGGAGAAAAAACAGTCTTAGAAACCATGGAAGATGCTTCTACGGATGGTAATAGAGTAAAAGTTAGAGATATGTTGGGCTCTTTTTTGTTTGGAGGGGATGATGTTGAAAAGAAAGTGAAAGTACTTTCTGGTGGTGAGCGTAACCGATTGGCATTATGTAAAATGTTATTGTCACCTTTTAATGTGTTGGTGATGGATGAGCCTACCAACCATTTAGATATTGCATCAAAAAATGTGTTGAAGCAAGCTTTACATAATTTTGAAGGGACTTTGATTATCGTGTCGCATGATCGTAATTTTTTACAGGGATTGACCAAAACTGTTTATGAGTTTAAAGATGGAAATATCAAAGAATATTTAGGTGATATTGATTATTATTTAGAAGAGCATAATCTTGAAAATATGCGTGAAGTTGAAAAGAAAACGAAACAAGCAAAGGTAAAAGGAGCTTCTAAAAATAATTACAAAAAGGATAAGCAAAAAGACAAGCAGCAAAAGCAATTACAAAATAAACTCTCAAGAATTGAAACTGAAATAGCCGATTTAGAAGAAGATGTAGCTCAATTAGATAAGAAACTATCTGATGCTGTTGAATATGAAAAATTGACCGCTCAACCTGACTTTTTTGCAAGCTATCAGGCAAAAAAAGATAAATTAGACAGCTTAATGCAAGAGTGGGAAAGTTTGCAAGAAAAAATTGAGAGTTAAGGTGGGTTCTAAAAATTCACTTCCCCAAATTAGAAATTTTGCAATTATAGGATGAGGCAAAAAAACCAAAGCCACAATCAAGATAAATCTTAACTGTGGCTTTTAGCTGAAAAGATTAACACAAGCTATAATTACTTAACGTAGTTATAAATTACCATTTAAAAAACAGTATTCTCTGTCAATCATTTCTTTAAAATACAGATGTAATCAGTAAAATGTTAGTACCTAAGCAATATCATTATGTTTATATCAGTATTTTAAATGTTTTTAATAAATTTTCTTTTCCAATTATTCATGCTAAACACTTGGTGTAGAGTAATGCCATTTTACATTTTAACATCTCAAGTAAATTATTTCTTTTTCTCTTTATTTACGTTAAAAAAACAATCATATAACAGAGTTATACTTTGATTTTTTCACTTCAATAAATCAAACCAACCTTGCGGTAGGTAGAAAATAATTTAACATATCAATACAATATATAAAATAGGTATTAAATTATTAAAAACAAAAAGAACGTTCTTTTAGGAATTTTAAATATGCTATATTCTATTTTTAGTTCTCTAGTATAAATACCTTACTACTTAAAATTGAATTGACACTATTCTCAATTCTTACCTCAAAGATAGTTATAGAAGGTGTTCTTTTCTAAAAATCAACCGTTTAGTTATCAACAAGATACGAAGAGTGTTTATTAACATTTGTTAATAGAAAAAGCCCTATTTAAAAAAATAGAGCTTTTATATGATAAAGAAATGAATACTTAAATTCTCACTTCTTTTATTCTTGCTTTTTTACCAGTAAGTTCTCTGAAATAGAAGATTCTTGCTCTTCTTACTTTACCTTTTTTGTTTACTTCAATTTTCTGAATTGCAGGTAAATTGATAGGGAAAATACGTTCAACACCTACTGTGCCAGACATTTTTCTAATGGTAAAAGTTTCAGAAGCTCCAACACCTCTACGTTGAATAACTACACCTCTAAAGAACTGTGTACGTTTTTTTTCACCTTCTTTAATCTCGTAAAACACTGTAATAGTATCTCCAGCCGAAAACTCAGGAATTTCGTTTTTTGCTACAAATTCATCTTGTACAAACTTTACTAAATCTTCCATTTTAATAATTTTTTATTATGGTCAAACAGTAACATTCACGATTCTCGTCAGAGGTTAATTTTGAGTGTGCAAATGTAATAAAATATTTTAAATTAGGTGTAAATATTTCACCCTTTTTTAACTCGTAGTCAGCACTAGCACTTCGTAATGAGGTTTGAGAATACAAAAAATATAACTTTTTAGTAGTTTAGGCATAGCACGGTTCTTATTAAACTTCAGAAAGTAGCGAAGTGTTATATTTTACAGTAGTTTCAGTCCTTAATAGATTTTTTAGTGGGTAATGTGGGTTTGAGTAGGTCAGGGCGTATTGCTTTGGTTCTTTCTAAAGCTTTTTCATTTCTCCATTCCTCAATTTTAGGAAAATTACCTGAAAGTAAAATTTCAGGCACTTTTTCTCCTTTGTATTCTGAAGGCCTAGTGTATATTGGCGGAGCTAACAAATCATCTTGAAAAGAATCACTTAAAGCAGAGGTTTCATCACCTAAAACACCAGGAATCAGCCTGATGATACTATCACAGAATACGGCAGCTGCCAACTCACCACCACTGAGTACAAAGTCGCCAATAGAAATTTCTTTAGTAATAAATAGATCACGAACACGTTGGTCAATACCCTTGTAATGGCCACATAAAATTATAAAATTTTCCTTTAAAGAGAGTGTATTTGCAGTTTGCTGATTGAAGACTTCTGCATCTGGTGTCATATAGATAATTTCATCATAATCACGTTCAGATTTTAATTGACGAATACATTTGTCAATAGGTTCTATCATTAAAACCATACCAGCTCCACCTCCATATTGTGCATCATCTATTTTGCCATATTTGTTGATGGCATAGTCACGTAAATGATGAAAATGTACTTCTACCAAGCCTTTGTCAATTGCTCTTTTAATAATTGAGTGCTCAAAGGCACTTTTAATCAATTCTGGTAAAACACTAATAATATCTATTCGCATGGGGCAAAGATAGTCGTTTGTTTTTTAGAAGTTTCGTTTATCGTGTTTGTATATGGAAAGTTGTGGTTTTGTGTGCGAGGATTTTCCGAAGGAAAATCAGACGTAACAAAACAAGCAACGACCTTTGTTTAAGCCAAACACCAGCAATTTTTTATATACAGCTTGGCAACAGTTTTTTTACCATTTATCTTTTTCCAATTCTTTCGATGTATTTCCTTCCTTTATAGATTTTTCTAAAGCGTCCAAAGTAGCAATCGCAGAAAGATGAGATTTATAAAATGCTTTTCCCATAACGGTTTTTTGATTTCCTTTCGGATTAATTGGAAACGATTGTTTAACTTTTAACGATGAGTAAGATGGTGGTGTATCTCCTCCTACAATCTTTTTATCGTATTCGGTTAAAGTCAAAATTATTCTTGCTCTTCCATCTTTAACATCAACTCTCACGATATGCCAACAATCAACATAAGTTGTGATTAATGAAATTCCAATATGAACATCTTTATATAAGCCTTTGCCAATAATTCTACCCAATTCTTTATCTTGGGTTTGAATGACTGACTTTCCATTTCCATAATTGTAAACAAAATAATTCAGTGCTCTATTGTATATTTCATCTTTTGATTTAATTTCAGGCACTTCTACAATTCTCGTGTATGAGAAATTTCCGTTATCGTCCAAACTCCACTGTCCTTCAATTTCCGCCAACATTTTTTTAGTTTTTTTATTTTGTCCATAAGTCACAGAAGTAACTAAAGTTAACATTAATAAAATTGCGATTTTTTTCATATTCTGTTTAGTTTTTAATTTTGTAAATATCTATTTTTATAATAAAATTTAGTTACGGAATTCCGTAAGTAGTTTGTTTTTTCGATTGAATTCGAGTTTCTCAAATTGTTGCCAACGTTTTTAGTTTAGGCTAAAATGAGTTTCAATTCCTATTTAGCGACTGATAAACGAAACTAGTCTTTTTTAATGAGAAAGTCAAATAGCAATGGTAACTGTTTTTTACAAAATCAGGTTTAGGTTATAGTCAAAATTAGTTAAGTGTTTTGGTGGGAGAAGCTTAAATTCAAAGTTTTTTTAAGAAAAAGTATTAATATCTCGACGGGCTAAAAAATATAATTTTACTAGAGCCTAGTATCATTTTAATATTCAAAATCTAATCCATACTCGTAACTTCTACTTACTAAATTATTAATGAGGTTTTTAAATTTTTTTTCAAAACCATTTTCTTTAATTCCTTTTGTTGCACTGTAAAACATATTGGCTGTTGCATTGTAATAGGGTTCATCCCAATATCCAAAATCTTCAATAATGTCTATACAACAATATACATAATGCAGTTCAAGAGCAATTGTTAATTCTGGAACTTTCATTTTACGAATAGTTCTTATTAGTTTTCTTGCTTCTTTTTCTCGCAAAAGCATTTCTTTACCGTTAGGATATACATAATTTTCAATTTCAAATTTGTATTTCTCTATTAATTGCTTAATGTTACCTGTTGCAAAAACATCTAAATACTCTTTGGCCATTGGCACACTTTTATAGAGTTCTGAAATCATTTTTATGATTTCAGTTTTCTCCATTTGTTTTAGTTCTTTATGTAATTCTTTTAAGCCCATTTATTTTAAAAACCCGTTATTTTTTAATTCTCTGTGTGTGCTTACTATATTGTCAGGTATTTCAGCATTTATTAACCAATTTACATCTAAGCCATTTTTTATAGCCGTTTTCATTATTTTATCATTATCGCCAATTAATTGTCCTAAGGTTTTTAAATCTTCTTTAAAATCGAGCAATAAATCATCATCCATTTTATTTATTAGCAATAATACTTTAAAAACTCTTGCAATTATGGCTGTACTAAATTTACGTAATTTCACTGGTGGTCTTGCTGTTAAAATATGGTCTTTATTTTGCCTAAGAACCTCAATTAAAAGTAACAGATTTAAACTGGCATCACCATATTTATCTTTGGTTACTTTTACATGTTCAGTAATGTCGCCACTTAAATACCTAACATCCATATTTAAATAACTTATTTTATAAAAGTTTTCACTCATTTTTTTTACACGGTTGATTATGTGTGTTTCCATTGCATTTCTGCGTTCTTCTAGATTGTTACCATCTACTAACTCAAATTGCAATCTATTGGCTAGTACTAAATCTTTTTTTAGTAAACGTAAAATAAGTTTGTCTTTTTCTGCTGATGGTAAGTAACTGATGGCTTCTTTAAATTCTTTGGTGTAAAATGACATTTTTTATTTTGTTTCTTGGTTAATATATTTCAATGCAATTTCTGCTGCTTTTCTTGCGATTTATAATCAACGTTCGCTTTGTTTTTTTAGAGAAAAATTTTGTTCAATTAAACCTGCTATTTGATTGTTGTTTTGTGTTCTATTTTTTTGAAAACTAATGGCTCAACGTAGTTATTAAGACTTAAAATAAGAAAAGTAAAAAGTAGTTTTTTATGGGTCTTAAATTTAGGAGTTGTTTCGTTTATCGGTTTGTATAAGAATAGTAAGGGGTTAAAATGCACTTACTTTTCGGTTTAGTACTTAGTCAAATTTACAATTTTTTCTTTTTCAATATTAACGCAAAATTGAAAATTTTGCGGACTTCATTCAAGGCACTTCACTTTGGGTTTAGCACCAAAACCCGTATTAACTATAGCCATTGTTGGCATTTCGTTACTTTTATATAGGAAATCCTTCTGTCCTTAATTCAACTTTTTCTTGTTCGGTAAAATTATTTTTTATTAAATCCATTCTAGATTTTGATTCTCGTTTTTGTCTAGCCCACCAAAATACATCTCCCATAATACTTACAGGTTCTAGCCATTTTTTATTTTTATTAATACTTTTATTATATCTAAACTCTTTCCATTCGTCTGTTCGATCTCTTTGGCGTTCTCTTATTCTTCCCAAAGGTCTATCTTCATTAAATTGTAAAAACCATGCGTCTACAATGTCTTGTTGAATATCTTCTGGAATATCATCAACTCTATCTCTAATTGTACCATTAAAACGATTTTGAAAATTTGCTTTATCGGGATTTTTTGCATCAAGTAAATCAATTACAAATCTATTTGCGGAATCTATCGGATTTCTACTAGTCGCAGATATATAAAAACCTAAATCAATTATTTTTTGACGTAATTCTAATTTTTTGTCTTTTTTATTTGCTTGACTTACACCAACAAGCCAAGTACCTAGTCTAACTCCTTTATATTCGTATCTATGATTCACTTTAATATCTTCTTCATCTATTAAAGCATCCATTAATAATTCTAACTTTTGGTCTTCTAAAAATTCTTGCCACAATTTATGTGCATCCCCAAAATAAAAATCTTCTTTTTTTAGTAATTCTAGATGCTCTTTTGGGATTAAGTTATTTTTAAACAATACTTTTTGTTTTCTGTACCAGCCATATAGAGTTGGATTTTTATAATTTCTAGGGACAGTAACACTATATTTAGAACCTAAATGTGAATTTTCGTTTTTGTAAGATTTAAACTCTTCAAATAACTTTGGCCAAGATTCAATATACTCTGGTGTTATTCTTAGTTCGTAATCATATTTTTTTGTTGATTTTTGTAGACCTTTTTGCTTACCTAATTCTTCTCCTGAAAATTTCTTTTTTGTTCTTTTTTTGTTTAATTCTTTATTTCTTTTAGTAAATTCAAAATCATCTCTTGTTTGAGATTCATCATAAACAAATCCTGAATTAATTAGGTCTTGTAGGACTTCATTTGTTAAGAGTTGTACATTTTCATTTTCGTTATTTAATACGGTTGAAAAGTATTGAGTAAACTGCCTTACATATTTTTTTCCTTGTGCATCTGAATGTGAAAATTCAATTAATGTTGATGCTTCAATATTATTAAAAAGCCCTGGACTTGTTAGATTTGAAGAGCCTGTAATAAACCTAGAATTATATTTACCCTCAAAGGAATATATTTTTGGGTGAAACATTAAATTTTCAGAAGTACAATATATGTATGTTTCAATATTATTATTAATAAAAAATTCCAAAGCCTCTTTTGAAGTTCCGCTTTCTACAATTCCAAGATAAAATTTTAATGATTTAAATTCTTTTTGAGCAATTAATAATTCATTCTTAATTCTATTTATACCCGACATTTTGGTAAAGGCAGAAAAGCCAATGAACGAATAATAGTCAGAATCTTTAAATGTACTTATGAGCCAATCACCAACTGTGTTAGTATTGTTATCATGAAGCCCATGTCCTAAAAATTCTAATTTCATATTTTTTTATAATGAATGCCAACGTTTTAAGCTAAAATGAGTTTCAATTCATATTTAGCGACTGATAAACGAAGTTAGTCTTTTTTACTGAGAAAGTCAATAGGAGAATAGCACTAAAAAAACTTGAAAATTACTTGGTTTTACTACGGTTCTTAGTTGCCAATAGTTTTTTAATCCCACATTTTTTCAAATAATTTCGGACAAATCACTTTCATACTTTCAGGCTCTTCTTCTTTCCAAGTAAATTTGAAACTCGGATAATTCCCTTCGTTTGTTTTAAAATCGTCAGATATGTAATCATACAATTCTTTTCCTGTTTTGTTTTCAAACGCTGTTAATGCAACATACCAAAAACTTTCAAAATCATAATATTCTTCTCCATTTATAAATTCTGAAATTAAACTATCCGAATTTTCTTTTGCTTTGTTGTATGTTTCTCTCCCTCTCGATATTACCCAATTTCTAAAATATTCAAATCCATCGTCAGAACATCCGCCATTCATAATATAACCAGCACACCACATTTCCGAATTGTATGTATCATAAAGGAGTTTGTCGGTTCTTAATCTAAAACCGATTATTTGTTTTGGTGTTAGCTTTTCAATCTCTTTCACTAGAAACCTTTCTTGGTCATCTTGATTTTTTGTATTTTTAATAGATAAGTCAACAATATTCCAAAATACTGTTTTGTCCAACATTTCACTTGTTTTTTCAATTTCTTGATTATAGGTTTTTGTTTTTTCTTTTTTGGTTGGTTCTTTCTTTCTGAAAAGTTTGTCAAATATTCCCATATGGTTATTGTTTTTTGATTACAACTTAATATTAAAAATGATGTAAATATTATTGTGGTGAGTTTCATTTTTTCTAATTTGTGGTAATGTTCAGGCTAAAATGAGTTTCAATTCCTATTTAGCGACTGATAAACGAA
>JAMONB010000284.1 GCA_027066745.1 Flavobacteriaceae bacterium | reverse complement strand
ATACTGCTCTTCTAGTTTTTGTAATGCTGCTAGTTTGACATCAAAATCATAATCTGATATTGTGGCATTATCTAATACATAATAGTTGTAATTATGTTTTCTAAGTTCCTCTCTAAGAGTTTCAATATCCTTCTTAATCTTAAGCATAAAATAGCACTAAAAATTTGTTAAAAATACACATATTTTTTTAAAAGCATTCTGTAAAATATAATCTAATTTTTATAAATTACACATGATTAATATCATTCTTTTAAGAAAATTACTATCCTAACTTTGTATAAAATTAATACTAAAACATATGAAAAATTTAGTCATATTAGGAGCTGGTACATCAGGAACAATGATGGCAAATCATTTGATATCTAGACTCCCTAAAAAAGAATGGAAAATTACCATAATAGATCAATACAAAACACATTATTATCAACCTGGATTTTTATTTCTGCCTTTTGATATATACACAACAAAACAAGTAAAGAAAAAAGGTAAAAAATTTATCCCAAAAAGAGTAAGGTATCTGCAAGAAAAAATTGAATTGATAGAGCCTGACAAAAACAGGGTACACCTTGAACATGGTGAAACTTTAGACTATACCATTTTAATTATTGCAACTGGAACAAAAATAGCTCCTGAAGAAATAGAAGGTATGAAGGGACCTAAATGGCATAAAAATATTTTTGATTTTTACACCTACGAAGGTTCAAAAGCATTACGAGATAAATTTAGAGAATGGAAAGGTGGAAAATTGGTTGTTCACATTACGGAAATGCCTATTAAATGTCCTGTTGCTCCTTTAGAGTTTGCTTTTTTAGCAGATTCTTACTTTAAAAACAAAGGCATGAGAGACAAAGTTGAAATTACTTTTGTCACACCTCTTGATGGTGCTTTTACAAAACCAAAAGCAACAAAAGCATTACATTATCTCTTAGAGGAAAAAAAGATTAAAGAAGTAACTGACTTTAATATTGAACGTGTAGATTTTAAAAACAATAAAATTATTGATTATGCAGATACTGAAGTTGAGTATGACTTATTAGTAACAATTCCTACAAATATGGGAGATGCTTTAATAGAGCGTTCTGGTATGGGTGATGATTTAAATTTTGTACCCACAGATAAAGCAACCCTACAAACATTAGCTCATGAAAATGTATTTGCTATTGGAGATGCTACCAATTTACCTGCTTCAAAAGCTGGTTCTGTAGCTCATTTTGAAGCTGAAATTTTAACAGAAAACATTTTAAGATATATTGATAAAAAACCTTTAAAAGAAGAGTTTGACGGACATGCTAATTGCTTTATTGAAACTGGTAATGGCAAAGCTCTACTCATTGACTTCAACTATACTCATGAACCCGTTGAAGGTACATTTCCGTTTCCTGGCGTTGGTCCATTAAACCTATTAAAAGAAAGTAGAATGAATCATATGGGGAAAATGGCTTTCCGATGGATTTATTGGAATATGTTAATTAAAGGCATACACATTCCTTTTGTTTCTGCAACCATGTCAGAAAAAGGAAAACATTTTGAAGAAGTAAAATAATCATAACTATTAAAAATTATAAAAATGGAAAAAACAATTGCAAATAAATCAGTAAACATTAATGATGAAGGATACTTAACAGATTTTTCTCAATGGGATAAAGAAGTAGGAACCGAAATCGCTAAAGAAGAAGATATTGAAATGACGGACAAACATTGGGAAGTTATTGATTTTCTTCAAGACAAACATCACAAAGAAGAAGCACTCTCAATTAGAGGCATTAAAAAAAGCGGTGTAATTAATATTAAAGAATTTTACAGCTTATTTCCTGGTGGACCGTTAAAAAAATCAACTAAAATAGCTGGAATACCTAAGCCTAAGAGCTGTATCTAATACTCAAAATTAATAAAATAATTATAAAATAAAAGTTATGGGCAAAACTAAAGTCAAAAAAATGCTTTTTATCCTTTCAAAAGCTACAATAGATAATGTATATGCTGCATTTATTATGGCTAATGGAGCAAGAATGGAAGGGATTGATTCTGAAATATTCTTTACCTTTTTTGGATTAGAAGCCATTCAAAAGAAAAAATTAGAACATCTACGTGTTGCAACTGTAGGAAATCCTGCCATGCATATGCCAACATTACTTGGCGGTTTACCTGGCATGGAAGCTATTGCAACTAAAATGATGATGAAAGAAATGGAAAAACTAGATATGCCTCCTGTTGGTGAATTTTTAGAAATTTTATCAGACTCTGGATGTAAACTTTGGGCTTGTAAATTAGCCGTAGAAATGTTTCATTTAAAAGAAGAAGATTTAATTGATGAATTAGATGGTATTTTAACTATTGGAGATTTTTACAATAGAGCCGATCAAGAGGATACTCATCTTTTATTTATATAAACCCATTTTGACTTCAAAAAGCCTAAGTTTAACTACTTAGGCTTTTTTTGTGTTTATTTTATACTTGACTTTCTCATAAAAATAGACTAGCTTCGTTTATCACTAGATATAGTTCATTGAAACGGAACAATATCATTACGTTAGCGGTCATTACAAAACTGAACTAGAATGATTACAATTGAACAAAATATTCAAACTTTCGGACTGGTAACGGAATTAACCAAATCTCAAACTGACAATTTTGAAATTATACAAAAACATTGGGTGAATTTCAATGAAGAACTGAAAAAATTGAAACTAAATCAAAACGGTGGAAATTGGACGAAATATGGAATAACATATAAAATAGGCGAAAAGTATTTCTACTTGACAGCAATTCCGACAAAAAACAATTTGGTTCCCGACCATTTTGAAAGTTTAGAAATTCCCAAAGGCGAATATGAAATATTTACGCATAAAGGAAAAATGGAAAACATAAAAAAAACAATTTTTGAGATTTATAAAATCGTTTTACCTAAATCAAATCTGAAAATCGAAGACCATTCTAAGACGGGATTTTTACATTTTGAAAAGTATGATTATCGGTTTAAATGGAATAAATCGACTTCGATAATTAACATTTATTTACCTTTAAACACAAATAGCAAATATGAACAATTATAAAAAAGAAATTCTTGACAAAATTTGTTACACCGAACTTGTTTATGGAAGAATCAATAAGAAACTGAGCATAGAACTTTCAAAAGACAAGATAGAAGAAATGATTACTGCCATTATTTCAGAAACAGACGAATCCGATTTTCAGAAAACAGGAAAAAATATTTATATCACAAACAATGAAAAAAATGTTAGGCTGACAATTAATTCCTACACGAATAGAATAATTACAGCAGACAGATTGAATAAAAAACAACGAACCGCTAACAATGGCGATAGTTAATACGGGTTTTGGTGCTTAACCCAAAGTGAAGTGCCTTGAACAAAGTCCGCAAAATTTTCAATTTTGCGTTAATATTTTAAAAGAAAAAATTAAAAATTTGGCTAAGTGCAAGACCGAAAGTTCAGTCCTTCGAAATCCCGTACTAACCATAGCCGAGACGATAAACGAACTCTTTCAATCACTCTCGTATCAAAGGCATCGTAGAGCACCTTAACAGACCTTCTTGCTTGGCAATTTCGGCATAAGGTATCTCTTCAACTATAAAACCTTGTGCTCTTAGCCAAGAGTTCAATCTTGTAAAGTTACGTTCTGAAACCACTACCTGTTCTGAAATAGAAAACACATTACTATTCATACAATACATTTCTTCTTTAGTAATTTCAAATATATTTTCCTTACCAAAATAATTAACTAGCCAATTGTACTCTTCTTCTACTAAAAATCCGTTTTTATGAAGTATCGCTTTGTTTTTACCAATGGGTTGAAAACAACAATCTAGATGTAAGGCATTCTCTTTTGCATTGGTGTTTGATTTTCGCAATTCAAAAGATTTGACAATTTTAGCTGGAAACAACTGCCTTAAAAACTCTACAGCTGCTGCATTGGTACGTGCTGTGATAAATTCTGCATAATCATTACCTGTATATGTACCTACAAAAATATAATCGCCCCAAGGCATGACGTCACCACCTTCTATATGCACTTCTTTTGGTGGTACAATTATTTTTTCTTTAGAAATTTGATCTAGTAGATAATCAATAGCATCTATTTCTTTTAACCTATCAGGTAAAATATTTGACTCTATCAATTTATCTTGTATAACAAAAGTAATATCTCTTGCAAAAATTTGATTTACATCTTTTAGTACTTTTGGTCGATATACTTTCACTTCATATTTTTCTAAAACTTGTAAAAAAGCATCCATTTCAAGTAGCATATCTTCTTCTTTTGGATAAGTACCTGCCAAAATATGTTCTCTTGATTTTGGATCATAGGCTTCATCAAATGAAGGAATTGGCCCACTACTCTCTGCTGTACCTAACAAGACTGCTTTTAGCTTAGAGGTTTCATTTTGTATATGAAGTTTTAACATAACTTTCAGTAAAATTTGATGGTAAAAATACATTATAAAATAACAAAAGCTTCATGATTTTAAAATCATGAAGCTTTATTTTTAATTTATTATTTATTACCTCTTTTCAAAAGTTTTAAACGCTCTTTTTGTTTCACCAATATATAACTGACGCGGGCGACCAATTGGTTCTTTACGCAAACGCATTTCTCTCCATTGAGCAATCCATCCTGGTAGGCGACCAATCGCAAACATCACCGTAAACATTTCAACTGGTATACCTAATGCTCGATAAATAATTCCTGAATAGAAATCTACATTTGGGAATAACTTTCTATCCACAAAATAAGGGTCATTCAATGCAACTTCTTCTAAATGCTTAGCTACTTTTAACGTAGGCTCATTTACATCTAACTCTTTTAAAACAGCATCTGCACTTTTCTTAATAATTAATGCTCTTGGATCAAAGTTTTTGTAAACACGATGTCCGAACCCCATCAATCTAAACGGATCATTCTTATCTTTTGCTTTATTAATAAATTTTTCAACATCACCTCCATCAGCAATAATTTCTTCTAACATTTCAATCACTGCTTGATTTGCTCCACCATGCAAAGGTCCCCAGAGTGCTGAAACTCCAGCAGAAATTGAAGCAAACAAACCTGCATGAGAAGAGCCCACAATTCGCACAGTAGATGTAGAACAGTTTTGTTCATGATCAACATGTAAAATAAGTAAATTGTCTAAAGCTTCTGCGACGACCTTGTTTGTTGTATATCGCTCATTACGATTGGTAAACATCATTTGTAAAATATTCTCTATGAAGTCAAAATCGTCATGAGGATAGTTCATTGGTTTTCCTAAATTTTTACTATGTGCCCAAGCTGCAATGGTTGGTATTTTTGCCATAGTTTTACAAATAGCTTGATATACATCCTCCTCATTGTTTATATCTACAGATTTTGGATTAAAAGCTGTCAAAGCTCCTGTTAATGAGGAAAGGATCCCCATGGGATGTGCATTTTTAGGAAACCCATCTAAAATATCTTTCATCTCTTCATTAAGCATGGTATATGACTTAATGGTTTTTTCAAACTTAATCAATTCTTTTTTAGTAGGTAATTCTCCAAAAATCACCAAATAGGAAACTTCTAAAAAATTTGCTTTTTCTGCCAATTCTTCTATAGGATATCCTCTATAACGTAAAACACCCTTTTCACCATCCAAAAAAGTTATCGCACTTTCACAAGAACCTGTATTTTTATAACCAGGATCCAGTGTTATTACGCCTCCTGTTACTGCACGAAGTGATTTTAAATTAATTGCAGTTTCATTTTCCGTCCCTTTAACTAAAGGAAATTCATATTTTTCTCCATTGATCTCTAAAGTTGCTTTATCTGACATTTTGTGTGAATTTTTATTAAAAATTGAATGGTGCTAATTTACGAAAAATAGCGTTATTTTTCATCAAAATAACAGCAATTTTGATAAAGAAATCAAGCTATAAACAAAAAAGCAACTATAAATATATAGTTGCTTTTAAATAAATTCAATATTTAGAACTTTAATTTATTTTAAATGCTTTTTCTTGAGGAAAATAAGCTACTTCACCCAATTCTTCTTCAATACGCAATAACTGATTGTATTTTGCCATTCTATCTGAACGAGAAGCAGAACCTGTCTTAATTTGACCACAGTTTAATGCTACAGCTAAATCTGCTATAGTATTGTCTTCTGTTTCACCAGAACGATGACTCATTACAGAAGTAAAGCCAGCATTGTGTGCCATATTTACTGCAGCAATGGTCTCTGTAAGTGTACCAATTTGATTTACTTTAATCAATATTGAATTGGCTATTCCTTCTTTTATACCACGTGATAAACGCTCTACGTTTGTAACATATAAATCATCACCAACCAATTGTGTCTTGTCTCCTATCTTTTCCGTTAATAATTTCCAGCCATCCCAATCATTTTCATCCATTCCGTCTTCAATAGAAATGATGGGATAATTTCTAGAAAGTTCCGCCAAATACTCTGCTTGTTCTTCAGAAGTTCTTATCGCACCTTTATCGCCTTCAAACTTCGTGTAATCATACTTTCCATCTACATAAAATTCGGCCGCAGCACAATCTAAAGCAATCATTACATCATCACCTAATTTATAGCCTGCATTTTTTACTGCTAATGCAATAGTTTCAAGAGCATCTTCAGTACCATCTAACGTTGGTGCAAAACCACCTTCATCACCAACAGCAGTGCTTAACCCCCTATCATGCAATACTTTTTTTAGATTATGGAAAATCTCTGTTCCCATTTTTAAAGCATGGCTAAAATTTTTGGCCTTCACTGGCATTACCATAAATTCTTGGAATGCTATTGGTGCGTCAGAATGCGAACCACCATTAATAATATTCATCATTGGCACGGGTAATGTCTTTGCAGAAACACCTCCTACATATCTATACAATGGCATATTTAATTCATTTGCGGCAGCTTTAGCGGCAGCTAATGAGACACCAAGGATCGCATTTGCACCAAGTACTGATTTATTTGGTGTACCATCTAAATCAATCATAATTTTATCAATCATTCCTTGTTCAAATACAGAAACACCTAATAATTCTTCTGCTATTTTATTATTTACGTTAGACACAGCTTTCAAGACTCCTTTACCCATATAGTCCTTTCCTCCATCTCGAAGTTCAACGGCTTCATGTTCTCCTGTAGATGCTCCTGAAGGAACAGCAGCTCTACCTAATACTCCGTTTTCAGTAATTACATCAACCTCTACTGTTGGATTACCTCTTGAATCAAAAATTTGACGTGCATGAATACTAATTATAATGCTCATTTTATATGTTTTTTTAGTGGTGTAAAGTTAAAAAAATGTAACGGTTATCTATCATTATATTACTTTTTATACGATATCGTTTTCGATGAATTTCAGTTAAAAAAATTAAAGCCTCTTTTTATTTTGTTAGTTTATTTCAGTTTTTGTAAAAATATTTTCCAGTATGCAAAGCTTTAAAAACTCCAAAAGACACACTTTCTGCTTCAAAAGTTAACTGAGAAGAAGATACTTTCAATTCTTTAAACACAGTACGAATTGAACCTCCATTAAATGTTATTTTTAATTGATTGTTCTTTAATATTTCCCATTGAAAAAAAGAAGTTTCCTCCTCAGGAAAAAATCTAGAGCCTGTTCCATCTAAATTGAAATTGAAAACATTTCCAGAAACCTTCTGATTAACCTCTGACTCAAGACCTTTCATTGTAAAATCTATATTTATTACATCAACAACTCCTATTATTTCATAGTGATCAAAAGTCCAAGGACTATTTTGAACTAATATTTTTTCTGTCGAAAGTTCCGTATTATCATCACCTGATGAACAAGACGAAATAAGCAATCCAATAAAAATTATAAGTAATAAATTAACTTTTTTCATTCTATTATTTTTAACACAAGAATATTTTCAATTCTTAATCATTTCAAAAAACTGATCGAATAAGTATTCGGCATCGTGTGGCCCAGGACTAGCTTCAGGATGGTACTGTACCGAAAAACATTTCTTATCTTTTATTCTAATACCAGCTACCGTTGCATCATTTAAATGTACATGTGTGATTTCTATAGCTGAATGTTTTTCTGTCTCTTCTCTATCAATAGCAAAACCATGATTCTGAGAAGTGATTTCGCCTTTACCAGTAATTAGGTTTTTCACAGGATGGTTAATCCCTCTATGCCCATTATGCATTTTATAGGTTGAAATACCGTTTGCCAAAGCTATTACTTGATGACCAAGACAGATACCAAACAAAGGTAAATCTCTTTCGATAATCTCTTTTGCAACTTCTTGAGCTTCTTTTAAAGGTTCAGGGTCACCAGGTCCATTAGATAGAAAATAACCATCAGGATTAAAACTACTCATTTCTTCAAAGGTAGTATTATAAGGAAACACTTTAATATAAGCATCTCTTTTAGCAAAATGCCTTAAGATATTCTTTTTGATACCAATATCTAAAGCGGCTATTTTGTAGGTAGCATTCTTATTTCCAATAAAATAAGGTTTTTTAGTTGATACTTTTGAAGCCAATTCTAAGCCATCCATATTAGGCACTTCAGACAATTTCTTTTTAAGTTTTTCTATATCATCTACTTCAGTTGAAATGATTGCATTCATTGCTCCATTTTCTCTTATATAAGTTACTAAAGCTCTTGTGTCAACATCAGAAATAGCAATTAAACGATGTTTTTCAAACCACTCTTTTAAAGAACCCTCTGCACTAGATCTTGAATAATCAAAACTGAAATTTCTACAGATTAAACCTGCTATTTTTATCCCTTCAGATTCAATTTCATCTTTATGAACACCATAATTACCAATATGTGCATTGGTTGCTATCATTAGCTGTCCAAAATAAGAAGGGTCTGTGAAAATTTCTTGATATCCTGTCATACCTGTATTGAAACAGATTTCTCCTGTTGAAGAACCATCAATCCCTATTGATTTTCCTTCAAATATTGTTCCGTCAGCTAATAATACAATTGCTTTTTTTCTAATTTGATATTTCATGTGTTTACATTTATTTTTTTTTAATTGTCACATGCTGTTCGCTATTAATCATCTACTTGGGCGTTATGAATTATAACATGCTCGTTTCACTTGTCGATTTTTTTCAAAAATAATATAAAAAAAAGGATAAACTATTTTAGCTTATCCTTTTATATTTAATGTTTATTAACATCTATGAATTATTCTTCTTCTTGGCTTGCTTTCTTTTCTGCAACAGGTACTGGAGGTACAACTGTAGATTTTTTCTTACCACCTCTTCTACGAGTAGATTTTTTCTTCTTACTATTAGGATTATAAACCGTATTATAATCAACCAACTCTACCATTGCCATATCAGCGTTATCACCTAATCTATTACCAAGCTTTATAATTCTAACATAGCCTCCTGGTCTATCAGCAACCTTAGTTGCAACATCTCTAAACAATTCAGTTACTGCTTCTTTTTGTCTTAAATAACTAAATACAATTCTTCTATTATGAGTAGTATCAGATTTAGATTTTGTAATTAATGGCTCAATAAATTGTCTAAGAGCTTTAGCTTTAGCAACAGTTGTATTAATACGTTTATGTTCAATTAATGAACATCCCATGTTAGCCAACATTGCTTTTCTATGAGCAGTCTTTCTACTTAAATGGTTAAATTTCTTTCCGTGTCTCATTTTATTAAGATAGTAGACGTTAGGTTTTAGACTTTAGACTTTTCTAGTCTTTTATCTTGCACCTTATGTCTTGTTTCTATTTATTCTTTATCTAATTTATATTTGCTTAAATCCATACCAAAAGTTAAACCTTTGATATTCACCAACTCATCTAACTCAGTTAATGATTTTTTACCAAAGTTTCTAAATTTCATCAAGTCATTTTTATTGAAAGAAACTAAATCTCCTAATGTGTCTACTTCAGCAGCTTTTAAGCAATTTAATGCTCTTACTGAAAGATCCATATCAATCAATCTTGTTTTTAACAATTGTCTCATGTGAAGTGATTCTTCATCATAAGTTTCTGTTTGTGCAATTTCATCAGCCTCTAAAGTAATTCTCTCATCAGAGAACAACATAAAGTGGTGAATTAATATTTTTGCAGCTTCAGTTAATGCATCTTTAGGATTGATAGAACCATCAGTAACGATATCAAAAATTAATTTTTCATAATCCGTTTTTTGTTCAACACGAAAGTTCTCAACTGCATATTTTACATTTTTAATTGGTGTAAAAATAGCATCAGTAAAGATAGTTCCTAATGGTGCACCTGCTTTTTTGTTTTCTTCAGATAAAACGAACCCTCTACCTTTCTCGATAGTAAATTCTAAATCAAGTTTTACTGATTTTTCCATATTACAAATAACTAAATCAGGATTTAATACTTGAAATCCAGAAATGAAATTTTGAAAATCTCCAGCCGTCAATTGTTCTTTACCAGTAATAGTAACAGATACAGTTTCATTATCAGTTTCTTCAATTTGCTGTTTAAACCTAACTTGTTTAAGGTTTAAGATAATTTCAGTAACATCTTCTACAACTCCTTTTATTGTAGAAAATTCATGCTCAACACCTTCAACTCTTAAAGAAGTAATTGCATAACCTTCTAAAGAAGATAATAATACTCTACGTAAAGCATTACCTACAGTTAAACCATAACCTGGTTCTAGAGGTCTGAATTCAAATCTACCTTCAAAATCGGTAGAATCAATCATTATTACTTTATCTGGTTTTTGAAAATTTAATATTGCCATAAGTCCAACTAGTGTTTATTATTTAGAGTATAATTCTACAATAAATTGTTCGTTAATATTTTCTGGTATTTGAATTCTTTCAGGTATAGTTACAAACGTACCTTGCATTGTATCATTATTCCAGTTTAGCCACTCGTATACTGCACTATTATTAGCTAAAGAGTTTTCAATAGCTACAAGAGATTTTGATTTTTCTCTTACGCCAACAACATCACCAGGTTTTAGTGAATATGAAGGTATATTTACAATCTCTCCATTCACAGTAATATGACGGTGAGATACTAGTTGTCTTGCACCACTTCTAGAAGGAGAAATACCTAATCTAAAAGCAACATTATCTAAACGAGATTCACATAACTGCAATAATATTTCACCAGTAATTCCTTTACTTCTAGAAGCTTTTTTGAATAATCCTCTAAACTGACGTTCAAGAATACCATAAGTATATTTTGCTTTTTGCTTTTCCATTAACTGGACAGCATATTCTGATTTTTTACCACGACGACGGTTATTACCATGTTGTCCTGGAGGATAATTTCTTTTTTCGAATGATTTATCATCTCCGAAGATTGCTTCGCCAAATTTACGAGCAATTTTAGTTTTTGGTCCTGTATATCTTGCCATTTTTATTGATTTAGTGAAAGGGATTATGAATTAAGGCTAATCCTTCGATAATCTAGAATCCTTTCTTTATTAGAATACTGAATTCTTTTCAGTATTTTTTTAATTACTTTTATCTTTAAGAGATGTTAAAGTTAGTTTAGCATCCCTAATTTTTGAGAAGTTGCTATAAAATTCAGCTTACAAATTGAACTTGTTCAATTTATACTCTTCTTCTTTTAGGAGGACGACATCCATTATGTGGTAATGGTGTAACATCAATAATTTCTGTTACTTCAATACCAGCATTATGTATTGTTCTGATAGCAGATTCTCTTCCGTTACCAGGGCCTTTTACATAAACTTTAACTTTTCTAAGTCCTGCATCATATGCAACTTTAGCACAGTCTTCAGCTGCTGTTTGAGCAGCATAAGGTGTGTTCTTTTTAGAACCTCTAAATCCTTGTTTACCAGCAGAGGACCAAGAAATTACGTCTCCTTTTTTATTCGTTAAAGATATGATGATATTATTGAAAGATGCTTTGATATGAGCCTCTCCGATAGCTTCAACTATAACTTTACGTTTCTTTGTATTTGTTTTTGCCATAATATTTTTAATATTTAGGTTTTAGTAGTTAGCAATTAGACAAAAAATGATCTAAATTTCAGATTATTACTATCTAATTACTAGATACTAATTACTAACATCTATCTTATTATTTAGTTGCTTTCTTTTTATTAGCAACAGTTTTTCTTTTACCTTTTCTTGTTCTAGAATTGTTTTTAGTTCTTTGCCCTCTTAAAGGTAATCCTGATCTATGACGAATACCTCTATAACAACCGATATCCATTAAACGTTTAATATTTAATTGGATTTCAGAACGTAATTCACCTTCTATAGTATATGTACCGACTTGTTCTCTAATTTTACCGATTTCATCATCAGTCCAATCTTGAACTTTAGTACTTTCTTCTACTTTTGCATTTGCTAAAATTTCTTTAGCCCTATTTCTACCAACACCATAAATGTAAGTTAATGCAATAACTCCTCTTTTATTCTTTGGTATGTCAATTCCTGCTATTCTTGCCATAATTATCCTTGTCTTTGTTTAAATCTAGGATTCTTTTTATTGATTACATATAATCTACCTTTTCTGCGTACTATTTTGCAGTCGGCACTTCTCTTTTTTACTGATGCTCTAACCTTCATCGTTTCTAGTATCTATAAGTTATTCGAGCCTTAGTTAAATCATAAGGACTCATTTCTAATTTTACTTTATCACCAGGTAATAATTTAATATAATGCATACGCATTTTACCTGAAATATGTGCGGTAACTATATGACCATTTTCTAGTTCAACACGAAACATTGCATTAGATAATGCTTCATTAATTGTTCCGTCTTGTTCTATTGCTTTTTGTTTTGCCATAATTAAGATGCTACTGATTTTCTTTTAGTACCTGTCTTCATTAAACCATCATAATGACGATTTAATAAATGTGAATTTATTTGTTGAATTGTATCTATTGCGACACCAACCATAATCAACAATGATGTTCCGCCATAAAACATTGCCCAATTTGGTTGTACACCAGCTTTTACAATAAATGCAGGTAATATTGCTAACAATGCTAAGAATATTGATCCTGGCAAAGTAATACGAGACAAAATAGTATCTAAATAATCTGCTGTTTCTTTTCCAGGTCTAATTCCTGGTAAAAACCCACCACTTCTTTTTAAATCATCAGCCATTTTGTTGGTTGGTATTGTAATTGCAGTATAAAAATAGCTAAATATTATAATTAATAATGCAAAAAGTATATTATACCATAAACCAAACATGTCTTGAAAAGCTATACCTATTGATTTAATGGTATCACTTTCTGAGCTAGCTAATAACTGAGGAACAAACATTAGTGCTTGTGCAAAAATAATTGGCATAACTCCTGACGAGTTTAATTTTAAAGGTATGTATTGTCTTGCTCCTGCAGCATCTTGAATATTTCCAGCAACAGTTCGTCTAGCATATTGTACTGCAATTTGTCGAACACCAGTTACTAAAAACATACATGCTAATATAGCTACCAACCAAAGAACAACTTCTATCAACACCATTAACAAACCTCCGTTTGATTGATTCACTCTAGATGAAAATTCTTGTAAAAATGTCGATGGTAACCTTGCTACAATTCCAATCATAATTAATAAAGAAATACCATTACCAATTCCTTTATCTGTAATTTTTTCTCCTAACCACATGGCAAAAACTGTACCTGTAGTTAATAATATTAGAGATGATACAAAAAAGACTGTGCTACCTTGACCTAATAAAAATGCACTTGCAGGAATACCTAAAGCTGGTAAACCTAAAATATAGGCAGGAGCTTGCAATAACAAGATCCCAATAGTTAACCAACGTGTTATTTGTGTTATTTTCTTTTGACCACTGGCTCCTTCTTTCTGTAATTTCTGCAAATAAGGAACTGCGATTCCCATCAACTGAACTACAATAGATGCTGATATGTAAGGCATAATACCCAATGCCATTACTGATGCTTGTGCAAAAGCTCCACCAGTAAACATATTCAATAAGCCTAAAAGATTATTTTCACTTGTTTTATTAGCAAGAGCTGTCAATTGAGAACCATCAATACCGGGCAAAGTAACTTGTGCCGCAAGGCGGTACACAACCATTAAACCGAGAGTTAAGAGAATTTTATTTCTTAACTCTTCAATTTTCCAAATATCTTGTATGCTACTTATAAACTTTTTCATTTATACTTTAATAATATTTATAATATTACTGCTTTTCCTCCAGCTTTTTCGATTGCTTCTTTAGCCGTTGCAGTAAATTTATGCACTGTAACATCTAATTTAGCTTTAAGCTTTCCTCTTCCTAAAATTTTAACTAAGTCATTTTTACCAACCAAACCGTTTTGAACAAGAATTTCTAGCGTAATAGTATCTTTAATTCTACCATTATCGACCATTTCTTGCAACCTATCTAAATTAATACCCGCATATTCCTTACGGTTTATATTTGTAAATCCAAATTTAGGCACACGACGTTGTAATGGCATTTGACCACCTTCAAAAC
Source organism: Flavobacteriaceae bacterium (assembly GCA_027066745.1). Lineage (GTDB taxonomy): Bacteria > Bacteroidota > Bacteroidia > Flavobacteriales > Flavobacteriaceae > Aureibaculum. The sequence continues at coordinate 11,008 of JAMONB010000284.1, read as the reverse complement.
CAATCTTTTTAGAATATCCTGAACGAGATTTAGCTCCTTTATGGCCTCTAGTAGCTGTACCACCTTTACCAGTCCCTTGTCCTCTACCAATTCTTTTTGCTTGTTTCTTAACAGCACCTTTCGCAGGTCTTAAGTTATTTAATTGCATAACGTATAATATTAAACTTCTTCAACAGAAAGTAAGTGTTTTACTTTATTTACCATACCAAGAATAGTTGGTGTAGCATTATGCTCTACCACCTGATTCAATTTACGTAAGCCTAACGCTTCAAGTGTTCTTTTTTGATCTTGAGGACGTCTAATTTGGCTACGTACTTGTTTTACTCTAATTTTTTTCATTTCGTCTTGAATATTATCCGTTAAAAACTTTATTTAGAGAAATACCCCTTTGCTTTGCGATTGTATTCGCATCACGCAATTGCAATAAAGCATCAAAAGTTGCTTTTACTACATTGTGAGGATTAGAAGAACCTTGAGATTTTGATAATACATCATGTACTCCAACAGATTCTAATACCGCACGTACAGCACCACCAGCGATAACTCCAGTACCATGAGATGCTGGTTTTAAAAACACTTTTGCACCTGCATATTTACCTTTTTGTTCGTGAGGTATTGTTTGCTTAATAATTGGTATTCTTACTAAGTTTTTCTTAGCATCTTCAATAGCTTTTGCAATTGCAGAAGCAACATCTTTAGATTTACCAAGACCATGACCTACAACTCCATTTTCGTTACCAACTACAACAATAGCTGAAAAACCAAAAGTTCTACCACCTTTTGTTACTTTAGTAACTCTTTGTACTCCTACCAAATGATCTTTTAAATCTAAACCACTTGGTTTTACGCGTTCAACATTTCCGTATTTTTGATACATAATCTTAATTAAAATTTTAATCCAGCTTCTCTTGCACTATCCGCCAAAGCTTTTACTCTACCGTGATATAAATATCCGTTTCTATCAAAAGCAACAGTTTCAATTCCTGCCTTTGCTGCTTTTTCAGCTAATGCTTTACCTACAAGTCCAGCTACTTCTATTTTTGTTCCTTTTGAAGTTACTTTTTTATCTCTAGAAGATACGGCAACTAAAGTATTACCTGTAATATCATCTATTAATTGAGCATTGATTTCTTTATTACTTCTAAATACAGAAAGCCTAGGCTTTGTTGCATTTCCAGAAACAATCTTTCTAATTCTATGCTTTATTCTTTGTCTTCTCTCAAGCTTTGATAATGCCATTTGATTTACGATTTATTCGATTTTATCAATATTATGCAGATTTACCTGCTTTTCTTCTTATTACTTCTCCTACAAATCTAATTCCTTTTCCTTTGTATGGTTCGGGCTTACGGTAAGAACGAATCTTTGCAGCAACTTGACCTACTAACTGCTTGTCTATAGAAGTAAGTTTAACTATTGGATTTTTTCCTTTTTCAGATATGGTTTCAACCTTTATTTCTGGTGCTAAACTCATAACAATATTATGAGAAAAACCCAATGCCAATTCTAGTTTCTGACCCTGATTACTGGCTCTATATCCAACTCCAACCAACTCTAATTCTTTAGTATACCCTTTAGAAACTCCTTCAACCATATTGTTAATTAAAGCTCTATATAAACCATGTTTTGATTTATGCTCCTTAATTTCTGATGGACGATCTAAAGTTAATTGTCCTTCTTCTACTTTTACAGTAATATCTATTATCTCTTGAGATAATTCTCCTAATTTTCCTTTTACAGTAACGACACCATCTTTAATATCGACAGTAACACCTTCTGGAATTTCAATTGGAGCATTTCCTATTCTTGACATCTCTCTAATTCTTTATTAATAAACGTAACATAAAACTTCACCACCAACGTTTTCTAGTTTGGCTTTTTTATTAGTCATTACTCCCTTAGAAGTAGAAACTATTGCAATACCAAGACCGTTTAAAACTCTTGGTAAATCAGAAGTACTTACATACTTACGTAAACCTGGTTTACTAACTCTTTCTATTTTCTTAATTATAGGCAACTTAGATATTTTATCATATTTCAAAGCTATCTTAATAGAATCTTGTACTTTACTTTCTTCAAACTTATAACTTAGAATATAACCTTGATCAAATAAGATTTTAGTTATTTCTTTTTTTAAGTTAGAAGCTGGTATCTCAACAACTCTAAGTCCTGCATTTGCTGCATTTCTTATTCTTGTTAGGTAATCTGCTATAGGATCTGTATTCATATATATTAATTTACGGTTTTGGTTTTTAATCCTGAAACATTCAGTCTTAAACCTGAAACCAATTTATAATTTTTTACCAACTTGCTTTTCTAACTCCTGGTATTAAACCTTTATTAGCCATTTCACGAAAAGTAACACGAGAGACACCAAATTGTCTCATATATCCTTTAGGTCTTCCAGTCAATTTACAACGATTGTGTAAACGTACTGGAGATGCATTTCTTGGTAACTTTTGTAATGCTTCATAATCTCCAGCTTCTTTTAAAGCTTTACGTCTCTCAGCATACTTAGCTACTATTTTTCTTCTTTTAACCTCTCGGGCTTTCATTGATTCTTTAGCCATCTCTTAATTCTTTTTAAATGGTAAACCTAATTCACTCAATAATGATTTAGCTTCTTTATCAGTATTAGCTGAAGTTACAAAAGTAATATCCATACCTCCAATTTTATTCACTTTATCAATATCTATTTCAGGAAATATTATTTGTTCAGTAATTCCTAAATTATAATTACCTCTTCCATCAAAACCAGTAGATTTAATTCCTCTAAAGTCTCTAACACGAGGTAATGAAGCTGTAACAAATCTGTCTAAGAATTCATACATTTTTTGATCACGTAAAGTAACTTTAACACCAATAGGCATTCCTTTACGTAATTTAAATGATGCAACATCCTTTTTAGAAATAGTTGCTATTGCTTTTTGACCTGAAATTTTTGTTATCTCATCAAGAGCATAGTCAATTAATTTCTTGTCAGCAACTGCAGCACCAACACCTTTACTAATTACAATTTTCTGTAATTTAGGCACTTGCATTACATTTTTATAACTGAACTCTTCAATTAATGCAGCTTTAATTCTGCTATTATATTCTTCTTTAAGTCTTGGTACGTATGCCATAACTATATAATTTCTTTAGATTTTTTTGAGAATCTTACTTTTTTATCTCCTTCCATTCTAAACCCTACTCTTGTTGTTTTCCCATTTTCAACTAACATAAGATTTGATATATGTATTGGAGCCTCAAATTTTGAAATTCCACCTTGAGGATTTTGGGCACTAGGTTTAGTATGTTTAGATACCATATTAGCACCTTCAACAATTGCCTTATTCTTATCTTTAAGAATTTTCACAATCTTTCCTTCCTTACCTTTATCTACACCAACCATTACTTTGACAGTGTCTCCTGTTTTAACTTTTAACTTTGACATCTTAAATTTATATTAAAGCACTTCTGGTGCTAATGACACAATTTTCATGAATTGTTTTTCACGTAATTCTCTACCTACTGGTCCAAAAACACGTGTCCCTCTCATTTCACCAGAATTAGCATCTAATAACACACATGCATTATCATCAAACCTAATATATGAACCATCTTTACGGCGTATTTCTTTTTTAACTCTAACAACAACTGCTCTAGAAACTTGTCCTTTTTTCACAGTTCCGTTTGGTGTAGCTGCTTTTACAGAAACTACGATCTTATCTCCAATAGAAGCATAACGTCTTTTTGTTCCTCCAAGCACTCTAATTACCAATACTTCTTTTGCACCAGTATTATCAGCTACTTTTAATCTTGATTCTTGTTGTAACATAATTATTTAGCTCTTTCTAAGATTTCTACTAACCTCCAACGTTTGGTTTTACTTAACGGACGTGTTTCCATTATTTTTACTGTATCGCCAATATTGCAATCGTTCTTTTCATCGTGTGCAACATATTTTTTTGTTTTCATCACGAACTTACCGTACATAGGGTGTTTTGTTTTTGTAACTTCTTTCACAACAATAGATTTCTCCATTTTGTTACTTGAAACAACTCCTATTCTTTCTTTTCTAAGATTTCTTTTTTCCATCTTGTAAATACGAATACAATTATTGTACTTCTCTTTTAGTTAATTCTGTAGCAAGTCTGGCAACAGTTCTTTTTAAATTTCTCAATTGTATTGGATTCTCTAAGGGAGAAATTGCATGTGCCATTTTTAGATCTGTATAATTCTTCTTAATCGAGAATAATTGTTCTTGCAAATCAGCTACAGATAATTCTTTAATTTCTGATTGTTTCATAGGTTATAATTTACACTTCTTGAGCGTCGTAATCTCTTGCTATTATAAATTTTGTTTTTACTGGTAATTTTTGAGCAGCTAAACGTAAAGCTTCTTTTGCTACTTCAATAGGTACTCCTCCTATTTCAAATAAAATTCTTCCTGGTTTAACAACAGCAACAAAATATTCAGGTGCACCTTTACCTTTACCCATACGTACTTCTAAAGGCTTTTTTGTAATAGGTTTGTCTGGGAAAATTTTAATCCATAAACTACCTTGTCTTTTCATGTATCTTGTAGCAGCAATACGAGCAGCTTCAATTTGACGAGACGTCAATAAGTTTTGATCTAAAGATTTTATACCGAACATTCCGTTAGAAAGTCTATGCCCTCTATTAGAATTACCTTTCATATTCCCTTTTGCCTTCTGAACTTTACGGTATTTCGTTCTTTTTGGTTGTAACATTTTCTAAAATTTATAAAATTTACTTTCTTCTTTGAGGTCTTCTTCCTCCACCTTTATGCCCACCTTTACCTTGTTTTTTTGACAAGCCAACTAATGGAGATAATTCTCTTTTACCATATACCTCACCTTTCATAATCCATACTTTAACTCCTATTTTACCATAAGTAGTATTAGACTCTACAAGTGCATAATCAATATCTGCTCTAAAAGTAGATAGAGGAATTCTACCTTCTTTATAGCCTTCTGAACGTGCCATTTCGGCTCCGTTTAAACGACCAGATATTTGAACTTTAATACCTTCAGCGTTCATACGTATAGTAGCTGCTATAGCCATTTTTATAGCTCTTCTATAAGAAATTCTATTCTCAATTTGACGAGCAATACTTGTAGCTACTAAAAAGGCATCTAATTCAGGTCTTTTTATTTCAAAAATATTAATTTGAATTTCTTTACCTGTAATTTTTTTAAGTTCTTCTTTTAACTTATCTACTTCTTGACCTCCTTTACCTATAATGATACCAGGTCTAGCAGTTGTGATAGTAACAGTTATTAATTTAAGTGTACGTTCAATGATTACTCTAGAAACACTAGCTTTTGATAATCTAGTATGAATATACTTTCTTATTTTGTCATCTTCTGCAAGTTTATCGCCATAGTCATTTCCACCATACCAGTTAGATTCCCATCCTCTGATAATTCCTAAACGATTTCCTATTGGATTAGTTTTTTGTCCCATACTATTTACGAATTGCTTGAATTATTTTTTTCACCTAAAATCATTGTAACATGATTAGAACGTTTTCTAATTCTATGTGCACGACCTTGTGGTGCTGGTCTTAATCTTTTTAACATCATTGCACTATCAACATATATTTCTTTAACAAATAAACCTGCGTCTTCTAAATTAGCATCTTCATTCTTTGCTTGCCAATTTGCTATTGCAGACAATGTCAATTTTTCTAAATTACGTGCTGCTTCTTTAGAGCTAAATTTTAAAATAGCTAATGCTTTTTCAACTTCAACGCCTCTAATTAAATCTGCCACTAAACGCATTTTTCTTGGCGATGTAGGACAACCATTAAGCTTTGCAAAAAATTTATTTTTGCGTTCTTCTTTAAGCTGCTGTGCTCTTAATTTTTTTCGAACTCCCATGTCTTCCTACTTATTTTTTTCCTTTATTTTTTGCACCTGCATGTCCTCTAAAAGAACGTGTTGGTGAAAACTCTCCTAACTTGTGACCTACCATATTTTCAGTAATATATACTGGTACAAATTGGCGACCATTGTGTACTCCTATAGTTTGACCTACGAAGTCTGGAGTTATCATTGAGGCTCTTGACCAAGTTTTGATAACTGATTTTTTACCAGATTCAATGTTCTTTTGTACTTTTTTTTCCAATTTACGGAAAACATAAGGTCCTTTTTTTAATGAACGTGCCATATCTTATCTACTTATTTTTTTCTACGCTCTATAATATATTTATTACTCGCTTTTGTCTTAGAACGTGTTTTATAACCTTTTGCAGGAATACCGTTTCTAGATCTTGGATGCCCACCTGAAGATTTACCTTCACCACCACCCATCGGGTGATCAACTGGATTCATCACAACAGCTCTAGTTCTAGGTCTTCTACCTAACCATCTACTTCTTCCCGCTTTACCAGATACAATTAATTGATGATCTGAATTAGATACTGCACCTATAGTTGCTTTACAAGTAATCAAAATCATTCTGATTTCACCTGACGGTAGCTTAATAGTTGCATATTTACCTTCTCTTGCAACCAATTGAGCAAAAGCACCAGCACTACGAGCCATAACTGCTCCTTGACCTGGGTGTAATTCAATACAAGAAATTACAGTACCTAAAGGAATAGACTTCAGCAACATTGTATTTCCTATTTCAGGACTTACATCATCACCAGAAACAACTGTTTGACCAACTTTTAATCCAGCTTGAGCTATAACATATCTCTTTTCTCCATCAGTATAATTTAACAATGCTATATATGCTGTACGATTAGGGTCATATTCTATAGATTTAACTATTGCTGCAACATCATCTTTGTCTCTTTTAAAATCGACAATACGATATTTCTTTTTATGACCACCACCAATATAACGCATGGTCATTTTCCCTCTATTATTTCTACCACCCGACCTTTTATTTGGTGCTAATAAACTCTTTTCAGGTTTAGCAGTAGTCACCACATCAAAGTCATTTACAACTCTGAAACGCTGTCCTGGGGTTACTGGTTTTAATTTTCTTAATGACATCTTTTTTCGTCTTAAATATTGCTATAAAAATCTATACTATCTCCGTCAGCTAATTCAATAATAGCTTTTTTGTAAGCTCCTATTTTACCCACAACGACACCTCTTTTAGTATGTTTAGTATTACGCTTAACTGGATAAACCATAGTATTAACATTTTTTACAGAAACACTATATGCTTTTTCTACAGCCTCTTTGATTTCTATCTTGTTTGCACTTTTATCAACTCTAAAAGTGAATCTGTTATGCAACTCACTTAAGTCATTTGCTTTCTCTGTAATAATAGGTTTTATTAAAATACTCATAATATTACTTGCTAAGATTAGATTCAACTTCTTCTATACTCGCTTCAGACATCACAATAATATTTGCATTAAGCGTATTGTAAGTGTTTAGTCTTGAGGCGTTTATAACATTGGTGCTTTTTAAATTACGTGAGGACAAATATACATTTTTATTTGAAGCCTCCAACACAAACAGAGATTTTTTATTTTTTAACTCTAAAGCCTTTAAAACTTCAATGAAATTCTTAGTTTTTGGCGTATCAAAATCAAACTTCTCAAGTACTATAATATGATCTCCTTTTGCTTTCATAGACAAAGCTGATTGTCTCGCCAAACGTTTTAAATTTTTATTCAATTTAAAACCGTAATTTCTAGGCCTTGGTCCAAAGACTCTACCACCACCTCTAAAAATAGGAGATTTAATACTACCCGCACGAGCAGTACCCGTCCCTTTTTGCTTTTTAATTTTTCGAGTACTCCCTTTTATATCAGCTCTTTCTTTAGCCTTATGAGTACCTTGTCTTTTATTTGCTAAATGTTGCTTTACATCTAAATAAACAGCATGCTTATTAGGCTCTATAGCAAAGATAGCATCTGAAAGTTCAACATTTCTTCCAGTCTTTTTTCCTTTAATATCTACAACAGCTACTTTCATTATTTCTGAATAGTTATGTAAGAATTTTTATGACCAGGAACAGCACCTTTTATAACTAAAAGATTCTTTTCTGGAATTACTTTTAAAACTCTTAAGTTTTGAACTTTTATTTTTACACCACCCATTCTACCTGCCATTCTCATTCCTTTAAATACTCTTGCAGGATATGACGCAGCACCAATAGAACCAGGAGCTCTTAAACGATTATGTTGACCGTGAGTAGCTTGACCTACACCAGCAAATCCATGACGTTTTACAACACCTTGAAAACCTTTACCTTTTGAGGTTCCTGCAACATCAACAAACTCACCTTCTTCAAAGTGATCTACAGTGATTACATCACCTAATTTGTACTCCTTATCAAAACCTTGAAATTCAACGACACGTTTTTTAGCAGTTGTACCAGCTTTCTTAAAGTGTCCTTTTAACGCTTTAGTTGTCTGCTTTTCTGCTTTGTCATCGAAACCTAATTGTAAGGCATCATAGCCATCAATTTCTTTGGTTCTGACTTGGGTAACTACACAAGGACCAACTTGAATAACAGTACAAGGAATATTTTTCCCGTTGTCATCAAAAATACTGGTCATTCCGATTTTTTTTCCTATTAACCCAGACATTATTAATTTAATTTATGATTTTAGATTTTTAAATCTCTAAAATCTATTTATAATTTATTCTTTCTGTTGTTATGCAACAGCACATTTAATTTTATTTCAAAAAAACAGGGTTAAAATACTTCAACCCTGAATGTATTTTTTCCGTTTTTCCTTCGTCAACCGCTCAGGACATGTAATAATTCATGATATTCTAGATAAGTTTAAGAATGTCAATCAAGATTTAACTAAACTTTGATTTCCACCTCTACTCCACTAGGTAATTCTAATTTCATCAAAGCATCTATTGTTTTTGATGAAGAACTGTATATATCTAGTAATCTTTTATAAGAACACAATTGAAATTGTTCTCTAGATTTTTTATTCACGTGAGGTGAACGTAATACAGTAAATATTTTTTTATGAGTTGGTAATGGAATTGGTCCATTAACAACAGCACCTGTACTTTTAACTGTCTTTACAATCTTCTCAGCAGATTTATCTACTAAATTGTAATCGTAAGACTTTAATTTTATTCTAATTTTTTGACTCATCTTTATCTATTTAGTAAATTATCCTTGTGCTTTTTTAATTACTTCTTCAGAAATATTTGAAGGAGTTTGAGCGTAATGAGAAAACTCCATAGTTGAAGTTGCTCTACCCGAAGATAGTGTTCTTAACGAAGTAACATACCCAAACATTTCAGATAAAGGAACTGTAGCCTTCACAACTTTAGACCCTGCTCTGTCTGACATATCACTTACTTGACCTCTTCTACGATTTAAATCTCCAACAATATCACCCATATTCTCTTCAGGAGTTAGTGCTTCCAATTTCATTATAGGCTCCATAATTACTGCACCAGCGGCTTTTGCTGCTGATTTATAACCTAATTTTGCTGCCAATTCAAAAGATAGAGCATCAGAATCTACTGCATGGAATGAACCATCAGTTAAAGTAATTTTCATACTATCCATTTCATATCCTGCTAAAGGACCATTCTTCATTGCTGCTTTAAAACCTTTCTCAACAGAAGGAATAAATTCTTTAGGGATACGACCACCTTTAATTTTATCAATAAACTGCAAACCTGTTCCTTCAAAATCATCATCTACTGGTCCCATTTCAAATACAATGTCACCAAATTTACCACGCCCACCAGATTGCTTCTTATACGTTTCTCTGTGTTCTGTTGTTTTGGTTAATGCTTCTTTATATTCAACCTGAGGCTCTCCTTCATTTACTTCAACTTTAAACTCACGTCTCAATCTATCCACAATAATATCTAAGTGAAGTTCTCCCATTCCTGAGATGATTGTCTGACCTGAAGCTTCATCAGTTTTTACTTGAAAAGTAGGGTCTTCTTCAGCTAATTTACCCAAAGCCATACCTAACTTATCTACATCAGCCTTAGTTTTAGGCTCAACCGCAATACCAATAACTGGATCAGGAAAATCCATTGATTCTAAAACAATTGGATGTTTTTCAGCACTTAACGTGTCTCCTGTTTTTATACTTTTAAACCCTACTGCCGCACCAATATCTCCTGCTTCAATATAATCAATTGCATTTTGTTTATTAGAATGCATTTGATAGATTCTAGAAATTCGTTCTTTTTTACCTGAACGATTATTCAACACATATGAACCTGCATCTAATCGACCAGAGTATACTCTGAAAAATGCCAAACGCCCCACAAAAGGGTCAGTAGCAATTTTAAAAGCTAGAGCTGCAAAAGGTTCTTTCACATCAGGCTTACGAGAAACCTCATTACCTGTGTCAGGGTCTGTACCAACAATTGCTTCTTTATCTAAAGGAGATGGCAAGTATCTACAAACCGCATCCAATAAAAATTGAACACCTTTATTTTTAAATGCAGAACCACATATCATTGGTATGATAGCCATATCCATTACTGCTGCTCTTAATGCATTGTGCACTTCTTCTTCTGTAATAGAGTCTTCATCTTCCATGTACTTCTCTAGCAAGTTCTCATCATAACTTGCTACTTCTTCTATCAACAATCCTCTATAGGTATGTGCCTCTTCTTTTAAATCTTCAGGAATATCAACAATATCAAATGTTGCTCCCATATTGTCTTCATGCCAAATGATAGCTCTATTTTTAACTAAGTCAACGACCCCTTTAAAATCTCCTTCTTCTCCAATTGGTAAAACAATAGGAACTGCATTAGAACCTAACATCTCTTTTACCTGTCGGTTAACCATTAAAAAATCAGACCCTTGACGATCCATTTTATTTACAAAACCTATTCTTGGCACTTTATAATTATCAGCCAATCTCCAGTTAGTTTCTGATTGAGGCTCAACACCATCGACAGCAGAAAACAAGAATACTAAGCCGTCAAGAACTCTTAACGATCTATTTACTTCAACTGTAAAATCTACGTGACCAGGAGTATCAATAATATTAAAATGATAACCTTTAGCATCTGTAGTAGGCTTA
>JAMONB010000283.1 GCA_027066745.1 Flavobacteriaceae bacterium | reverse complement strand
TTTAGTTCGCTTTTTTTATACTAAATGATTTTAATGTCTGTCACCTAACTCTATTCAAATTTTCATCTATATTTTTATTCTTATAAATAGAGTTTTTAATTTTACCAAAAGAATATTTTAAGGTTAAAGAAATTTCATTAGTATCTGCAAAGTAAGTAGTATTTACTTTTATTCTATTCATTGTATAGTTTTCTTTGAAACGCATACTTTTAAAAATATCATTAAAATTTAATGTAGCATCAAATTTTTTAAAGAAATTTTTTGTAAAAGAGGCATTTATAACAATTAAGGCATTTCGTTTAAAGATCCCTTCATTACGTTTTGTATATCCCCATCCGCTTAAAGAGAAAGAGCTAAAATTATCAATTTTAAATTGATGACGTGTATAAAGATACAAATATGGGTTTCCTTTTTCAACAATCGCATTTGAATCTGTTATCGTGTTCATATTAAAACTTAAGACATTTGTTGAACTCCAAAAATTATGTTTAATTGGGACAGCCAAATCAATAGTTACCCCTGATTCATTTTTGAAATTAGTTGATGAAATGGTGGTAATTTTGGTTTGATTATTATAAGAAAAATTATAAAAAACAGGATTAGTTGTGTAGTGATATGTAATGTCTATAGAATTATTTTTGTATTGAAATTTTAAAAAAAGTTCATCAGTCAAAGAAGGTTTAAGGTTTATATTTCTGCTCCATTCTAAAAACGGATTGATATATGTTGAAGTAGAGCTAGTAGCTGTATAATTAGGTCTTTTAATACTTTTAGAGTAATTTAAACTTAAATTTTTTAAACTGTCTATTTTAAAATTTAAGTTAACTTTTGGAAATAAATGTGTATTATTTCTATCAATAAGTAGTACATCTGATTTGTCAAAACCACCATTTACTTGGGCGTTTTCTATACGAAGACCAGTTACAAAATCAAATTTACCTGATTTACCAGATAATTGTGAGTAGGCTGAAAAAATATCTTCTGTATTGTCATAACTAGACTTAGCCATAGTTGGTGGATTACTAATTGTAATATCTGCAAAAGAATTTGTTTTACTTTTTGAAATAGATGAACCTAGTTCTAGTTTAAGTTTGTGTTTAAATTCTTTTTCAAAATCTATTTTTAATGAGTAGGCTCCTATATTAAATTTTTGAAATCTATTTTGTGATAGTACAAAAGAAGTATTGTTAAAATTATCTGATATTTCACTTTCTAGTTCTTGATGGTAAGCTGTGTATTGTGCTCCTAAAAATAAACTTCCCCATGCATTTAAAGAACTAGAATAGTTTAGAGTTGTACTAGAAAATAGTCTCTGGTCATTATTGTTACTAAAGGTAAGTATTCTGTTTTCACTGGTATTTTCTTTTTGGTAAGTTTTAGTATCTATGTGAAAATTAGATTTTTGAGTTCTTAATTTGGTGCTTATTGAAAAGTAGTCATTTTTATTGATTTGATAATGAAGTCCACTACCAAAAATGAATTGAGGCATTTTTAATGGAGCTGCTTCAACCAAAAAATCAGATTCAATGTTTTCGTCTAAAAGAATGAAATGAGATCCATTACTTTCCCAAGGTTTTAATTGGTTGTATGATGCATTAAATTTAAGTTCTAATTTATCTTTTTTCCAGTTAAGGTGACTACTTAAAAAATTATTAAAGTGCTTCTTTAAAGAAGCTGTTTCAGAAAAAACTGCTTTAAAACCATTTTGATAATTTGTTTTTCTAGTAATAAGAATTACACTTCTACCTTCAGCTTCGTACTTAACAGAAGGATTTTTAATAATTTCTATACTTTCAATAGCATCAATAGAAAGGCTATACAATTCTTCAAAAGAAATTTTTTGATTGCCTAAGTAAATTAAAGGATTGCCTTTGCCTATAATACGGATTGAATTTCTACTTGGACTCACAAGAATTGAGGGTAATTTAGAAAGCAAATCAACAGGATTAGTTTCTGAAGAGAAGATTGTATTTGCAATATTAATTTTCAGGTTTCCACCAATATTTTCGATTGGCTTTTTAGTAGCTATAACGTTTACTTCATCAAGTTCAGTTGTGTTTTCTTGTAGAATAACATCTATTTGTATGTGCGTATCAAGTGTAATTACTTTTTTATATTCTTTAAAACCTAAGCTAGATATTTTTAAAAGATATGTTCCTTCTGAGACAGATTCAAAATAAAAATCACCATTTTCTATAATTGTATATTTTATTATTTTCTCCTCTTTTTCAGACAATAATAACGCATCACCAATAGAGATACAGTTTTCTTGATTGGTAACAATTCCTCTTAAACTATAAGAGTTTTGAGCTGTTAATGTATTGCATACAATTAAAAATAGAATTGTTTTTATTAAGATATTCATGGTTATAAAATTATAACACAAAGAACCTTAATTAGTGTAAGAATAGAAGAGAATTAAAGGTTGAAAAAGGGACTAGTACCCGTACTAATTTTTGAATTTGAATTCTAATTCGTTTCTACTAGAGATGTTTAATTTTTGGTAAATATTAGTAATGTGAGTTTTAACAGTGCTTAAACTGACAAATAATTCGTTAGCAATTTCTTTGTTGCTTTTACCTTGTAGAATAAGGTTTTTAATGTTTACTTCTTGTTTACTAAGTGAGGCTATAGATTTATTTTTATTTCTTTTTAAAGAATATACAAAAGCTAATAAGCCAAAAACAATACACCCTAAAATTATATTTATCCATTTACTAATGGCATATTTTTCTTCGATTCTATTTTTAGTAATAAAAGCTAGTTTGTTTTCTAAAAAAGTATATTCTGAAGGATTAATATCACTAACTTTTAATTCAGACAATAAATCTACATAATAAACGGTGTTTAATAGAATATCTTTTTCTAAGAGTTTTTTTGCATTCAGCTCTTTAATGCTAAGTAATTTTACAGCTAAAATTTGTAAAGAATCTTTAGAGTAGGTGCGTATTTCATCTAAGTATTTTTTCTCTTTAAATTTATTACTATTTAATTTAGTTTTTAGCGTATTTAATTTTTGCCACTCTTGATCAGCAACATTAGTAGTACTATAATCAGAAAAAGGAACTTGACTTAATTTAAAATGAATGGAATCATTATTGGTAAAGATGAATTTTTTAGTACTGCTCAATGAATCTATACCATTGATATAAATATGATACAATAGTTGATTTTCAGGAAGTATTTTATTAATATGAAAATAACCTTTTTCGTCTACAGGTGTACTTGCAACAATTTTAGAAATTGTACCTGAGTTAATATTATCTCTTATAAGTTGTACAAGAACAACTCTTTTTTTGTTAGATAATGAATCTTTAATGTTTACATAACCTGATAGAGTACTCTGAGCGTAAATAATTGAGCTAGAGAACAGCACAAGTAATAAAACGAATACCTTATTCATTAAAAACGATATTAATTAGAATAAACCGTGCAGTTGAGCATCAATTTTATCAATAATTACACCTAAGTCTTCAGGTTTGTCAACTATATTTAGGTTGTCAATATCTACAATTAGTAATTTCCCTTTGGTATAAGTAGTTATCCAAGCTTCATAACGTTCATTCAATCTGCTTAAATAATCTATACTAATAGTATTTTCATAATCACGACCACGTTTATGTATTTGTCCTACTAAAGTTTGAATATTAGCTCGTAAATAAATTAATAAATCTGGTGGAGAAACTAATTTTTCCATCAATTCAAATAATGTAGAATAGTTATTGAAGTCTCTGTTAGACATCAAACCCATGGCATGTAAGTTTGGTGCAAAAATATGAGCATCTTCATAAATGGTTCTGTCTTGAATAATATTTTTACCACTTTCGTGGATTTCTAAAATCTGACGAAATCGACTATTTAAAAAGAAGATTTGAAGATTAAAAGACCATCTTTCCATTTCAGAATAAAAATCATCTAAATATGGATTATCTTCAACAGATTCGAAATGAGGCGTCCATTTATAATGTTTTGCCAATAGTTTGGTTAATGTAGTTTTACCGGCTCCAATATTTCCTGCAATAGCAACGTGCATTTTTTTGTTTTTAGGTTTTAAAGGTACTTATTTTTTTACAATTCTATAGCGATGAATTGTAGTTCCGTCAAATATATACATATCATTTTTATTTACATAAAAACTTTGGATAGATATTTTATCCTTAAGAAGAATTGGTAAAGAAACCTCATCATAATAAAGGTATAAATTATTATCTTTTAAATAGATTAAAGTATTTTTAAAAAATGTAGCATCTGAGAATCCTGTTAATTTAATATTTTCAATAAATGTACCATATTCATTAAAATGTAAGATATTGTTTTTACCAATTAACCAGCACTTTTTATAGGTACTTAGTAAATTTTTAATTTTAAAATCTGCTTGATATGATGAAAGTACCTGTGTTGTAAACTGTATTTTATGATTCTGGTAATTGTATAACTGTAATGTATCATCATCTAAACTATAAATCCACAAATTATTATTTGAAGAGCTATTAACTAAAAAAGCATTTTTAGAAAATGAAGTGTTATTAAAATTAATAGGTGTAGTCAATTCATTGAGGTTATTGTCTACAATCAGCACTGTATTGAAATTTTTGTAAAAAAGAATAATTTTTAGAGGGTTTTTAATATCAACAGAGGTTATTTCACCTAATTGAGTATTGGTATATGTAAAAATTCTATTGTTTGTTTTTTTATGAAGGGTATTATTTTTTATATAATAAATGTTTTTAAAATCATCAACACCAATAAATCTATCTGCTTTAAGTGTGAGGCTTTTAATAAACTTTGTTTCAATAATAGTATCTTTTTTTTGAGCATGTGTAAAAACACATCCTAAAGCTAAAAGTAAATAAGTAAAAGTTTTCATTACAAAATTAAATTTAACATTCAAGTTTAATACGTACATTTTCAACACTCTTGGTAGTACCTACTAACGTTACTATATCTTCTAAGCGAAGTCTTGTATATCCATGAGAAATAATTACTTGCCCTTTACGCACAACAGAAAGTACTATCACATCTGTAGGGAAGCGTAAATCACGCAAAGTCATACCATGAATGTCTTTATTTCTAACTTCAACATCAATAGAATCTTGATTTTGATCTAGACCAAGTAATATAGAAGTTGCATTTGGTGATCTTACAAAGTGATCTAATAAGTTAATCATTGCCAAAGAAGGATCGATGGTTCGTACGCCTAAACTTTTAAATTTTTCTAAATAAGACCTAGTACCATTATAACGAACAATAATATCTTTGGTGCCTACGTGTTCATAAATAAGTTCGGCTATTTTATAGTTTTCATTATCTGACATTAAACAAACAATAACATCAGCATTTTCAAGTTTTAAAATTTTAAATGATTGTAATGAAACATCGCTTATTGTTATGACTTCAAAGTCATTATTATTTTGTTTAATACCATCAGAAACAGCAATGATTTTAGGAACCCATCCATGTTGTTTTAATGACATAGCGAGTGCAATAGACTGACTTTCTAATCCGAAAATTATAGCGTCTCTAATTCCGTCATATTCAGGAGTTGTATGTTTTAAATGACTTTCACCTACTAAATTTATTGCCATTTTAAATAAAGGAGGTCCAATAAGTTGATTGATTACAATAATGGCAATAATAATGGTTTGAAATTCATAGCCCCAAGTAGGAAATTCGGCTGCAATAATTGTTGTTAAACCTAAAGCTACTCCGGCTTGAGTAACATAAGGCATCCAAGAAATATAGGTGTATTTTTTATCATCTTTGGCTGCAATAACACCAAAAACACCACCAAGAATCATCGTAAAAATACGAAGTGCAAACAACGCAAGAGCTATCCAAAAAACTTTAGCTAAGGTTTGTAATGAAAGAGAAGCACCTGTTAATGTAAAGAAAATAATGAAAATTATTGGACTTATTTCTTCAAGTAACTCTATAAATTCAATTCTATTTTTGGTGTAATTGGTAATGTAAAAGCTACCAATAATACAGATTAATAATGGTTCTAAAATAATTTCATGGTGAAAGATACTTTCGGTATTTGCCTTTACAAATGACGCCAATAAGTAGACTCCAAAACCCAATAAGGTAACGATAACAGCCTTTACATGTCCGTTGATTTTTAAAGATAGCGGAATCTGAAGTATTTTACCCAATAAAATTCCGAGACCAAATGAAAGAACCAATTCAAGAGCTAGAAAAAGTAAAAAAACAAGCCCTAATTCTTCACCATTAATTACAGCCTTAGCAATAGAGAAGCAAACGGCAAATAGAATAATTACCAATACATCTTTTACTACGGTAACACCCATAGCTGTTTTGGTAAATGGGCCGTTAGCTCGCAATTCATTAATAACAGCTATGGCAGATGAAGGAGATCGAGCTACAAAGATAACTCCAAATAATACGGCAATAATGATTTTAACTTTTGATGGCAACCCTGTCATAAAAGGGATGTAATCTGCAGCATAATAAATAACAATTGCACTTAATACAAAAGTGCTAACTAGTTGCCCAATAGTCATCCATTTGATACTACTAATTCTACTGCGTAATTCTTTTAAGTACAATTCAGAACCTGCCGAAAAAGCAATAATAGCTAAAGCAATATCATTTAAAAAGTTAAGCTTAGGAAGTGTTGTTGAGGGAATAAAATTTAATACAGATGAACCTGCTACAATACCTGTTATAATTAAGCCTGTTATTAATGGAAATTTTATTTTTTGAAATACCTTTGCAATTTCATAACCAGCAATAGCCACAATAGAAAAACCCACTAAAAGAATAAGGAATTGTGTGCCCATAGAGTTATTTAAATGTTTAAATTTTTGCTATAAAACCGCAAGATAAACTAAATTTTTTACCTCAAAAATTTTACTTTTTAATTAAGGTAATATACTTATTCTAGAAGATAAATAAAACATTTTATTTTACAATTATTAATTAGTAAATTGACCCAAAATTAAATGTAATGTTAGCATTAGCAAGTATTATAATTTTAGGAATTTTAGCACAATGGGTGGCATGGAAATTTAAAATTCCTGCAATTTTACCCTTATTATTAATAGGATTATTGGTTGGACCTATTGCCGCAGAATTTTTATCTGAAGATGGAGCTAAATGGATTGAACCTATCTGGAATGGAAAAAAAGGACTTTTTCCAGGGGAGAGTTTGTTTTATTTCGTTTCGCTGGCAATTAGTATTATTCTTTTTGAAGGTGGACTAACTCTTAAACTCAAAGAGGTTAAAAACGTCAGTAATGTTATTAGTAAGCTGATAAGCTTAGGCTCATTAATTACTTTTATTGGTGCAGCTTTGGCTGTACATTACATTTTTAATTTGAGTTGGCAAATCTCATTTTTATTCTCAGGATTAATTATTGTAACTGGTCCAACAGTTATTACACCAATTTTAAGAAATATTCCTTTAAAAAATGATATTTCTGCCATTTTAAAATGGGAAGGAATATTGATTGATCCTATTGGTGCATTAGTTTCAGTATTGGTTTTTGAATTTATTTCGGTAGAAGGTGGTGGAGAATTTACTATAACTGCTCTTATAGAGTTTGCTAAAATTGTTCTATTTGGGTCTACTTTTGGCTTTACTTTTGCACACATCCTAAATTTTGCTATGAATAAAAAATGGATACCTCATTATCTGTTAAATGTGTTTGCTTTGGCATCTGTTTTAGGCGTATTTGTACTGTCTGATAGTTTTGCTCATGAGTCAGGTTTATTAGCTGTTGTTGTTATGGGAATGGTCTTAGGAAATTCTAATTCTCCCTATTTAAAAGAATTGTTATACTTTAAAGAATCATTGAGTATTTTATTAATTTCTATCTTATTTATTTTGCTTTCAGCAAATATTAATATGGAAGAGTTGTATTTAATTTATAATTGGAAAACCTTATTGTTATTTGTTTTAGTGGTATTTATAATTCGTCCTATAGGTGTGTTTTTAAGTACAAGAAATTCTACATTAAAATTAAATGAAAAATTATTTATTAGTTGGGTAGGGCCAAGAGGAATAGTAGCAGCAGGTATTGCTTCTTTATTCGGGATTAAATTAGCTAAAGAAGGTGTCGCTGGGGCAGAATACATTACACCTCTGGTATTTATGATTGTATTAGGTACTGTTTTGTTAAATGCAACTACAGCACGTTTATTCGCTAAAATGGTAGGTGTCATCTTAAAAAAATCTGAAGGAATCTTAATTGTTGGAGCTTCTGATGTTTCACGATTAATTGCGAAATATTTAAGTGATAATGATCGGCATGTAGTGCTGATAGATAGTAATAAGGCAAATATTGAAAAAGCAAAGGCAATGAGTATTGATGCTATAAATGCAGATATTTATTCTAATTCTTTAGCCGATGATATAGAACTCAATGATATTGGATATCTCATGGCATTAACAGGAAGTTCTGACATCAACAAATATGCTATCAAAAAATTCAAAAAACAATTTGGTGAAAACGGAGCATTCCGATTGATAACTCCAGAAGAAATGAAAGATATGGGTAATAACCCAAGAGAAGGGTTGTTCTCGCATGCAGATGATTTCGGCTTACTTACTAAGGTTGCCAAAAAATACCCTATAATTCATGAAATTGAATTAAAAGATAAAGAATATTACAATTATTTGATTGAAAACACCAATAAAGAGATTGATAATATACCTCTATTTATTAAAGATAAAAATGGTGAGTTAGAAATTATTTCTTCGTATAGTAAGGATAAAGAAATAAAAAAAGGGTGGAAACTAGTGTATTTGGGGAAAGAAATTAAAGCGTAATAATCTCTTTTTACAGCATTTATTGTAAATTTGTAACTTATACTTAAAATTTATATTATGGGAATATTAGGGTTTTTTAAAAATGTCTTTGGTGGAGCTAAAAATGTAGCAAACACCGTAGTAGATACAACAGTAGATTTAGCTGAAGATGCTGTTGACTTAGCCAAAGATGCTGGTCATAAAGTAGCTGATGTAGCAGAAGATGTTTATGAAGGCACTAAAGAAGTAGC
>JAMONB010000282.1 GCA_027066745.1 Flavobacteriaceae bacterium | reverse complement strand
TTAAAAATTAGAGCAAAAAGCCAAAACAGGCAACAACTCATAAAATTTATGCTTACTTTTAAACAAAAATTGAAACAACTAACATTTAATAAACCGATTTGCTACAACTGAAAAATCTCCGATTTTTCAGTCGCACAAATCTTATAAAAACCCGTTGTATGCAAGCTGAAAAACGAACTACAAATGAAAATTCTACTAAAAATGCCACCACACAATTATGCACATTTATTTTCTTCCAACGCTAAATCCACCACTAAAAACAAAAGAGCATAATTCTTGCCCACGCTCAGGGAAAAAATATTAACTTTATGACCGAAATATGGCGAAATTTATACAGAAAATAATAGATGAAATAATTGACCAGTATCTCTATGCTGACGAAACAAATCGTCCGTGGATAATTGGATTTAGTGGTGGAAAAGATTCAACTGTTATGCTTCAACTTGTTTGGAAAGCAATTGAACAAGTTAAAGTTTTATCAGGAATTGCAAGACCTGTCTATGTAGTTTGTAACGACACAATGGTTGAAAACCCCATAATTACAGAATATGTATATAGAGTTTTAGACAAAATAGAAATTGCTGCACGTGATCAAGATATGCCAATAAGAATTGTAAAAACAATTCCAAGATTGGAAGATTCATTTTGGGTTAATTTAATCGGAAAAGGATATCCTGCACCAAATAATGCTTTTAGATGGTGTACAGAAAGATTAAAAATAAAACCAACTTCTCGTTTTTTAATAGAACAACTTGATGAATTTGGTGAAGCTGTAATTTTGATTGGAACAAGAAAAAGCGAAAGTGCTCAACGTTCTAAATCAATGAAAAAACACGAAATTCGTGGAAAAAGATTATCAAAACATCCAACACAACCGAATACGTATATGTATGCTCCAATTCGGAATTTAGAATTGGAAGAAATTTGGTATACAATAAACACAATGGAATCGCCTTGGGGTTCGGATAATTCAGAATTATTTAAATTGTATTCAGATGCAAGTGCTGATGATTACGAATGTCCAACAGTTGTTACTACTGATAAGCATAAATCTTGTGGGCAAAGTCGTTTTGGTTGTTGGACGTGTACAGTCGTAAAAAAAGACAAGTCAATGACTGCTCTGATTGATAACGGTTTAACTTGGCTTACGCCATTGTTAAACTTACGTAATCAAATGGTTGACGAAAGAAATATTGCAAAAAACAGAATGCCCGAAAGAAGAAATGGAACAAAAGCCGTAAACGGCTTTGGTCCATATACCCCAAAATATCGAGCATCACTTTTAAAAAGATTATTAGAGGCACAAAAAGAAGTGCAAAAAGATAAACCACACGTAGAATTAATTACTAATCAAGAATTAGTTGCAATTCAAACAATTTGGTATCGTGATTTTATCTTTAATCATAAAATTTCCAAAATTTACCGTCAAGCATACAAAATCGAATTAGATATGAAAGACCACAACGAAAAACACGAAAAAGAATTAGAATTATTAAAAAAATCGTGTAAAGAAAATCCTAAAGATTTTGAGTTGATTCAAGAATTACTCACACTTCAAAAAAACAAATCACTTTTAAATAAAAAAAGAGGTTTAAAAGACGACATTGAAAAAAGGATAGAACAATACATTAAAAGCGAAAAATAATATGTTCATAAAAGAAATTATTCTTGATAACTTTAGAATATACAAAGGAATAAATCAAATTGAATTATCGCCAACAGATGATAAAAACATCATTGTTGTTAGTGGTAAAAATGGTTTTGGAAAAACCACTTTTTTAATGTCTTTAGTGTGGTGCTTGTATGGCAAGCAAATGGAAAAAGTTGATGAACTTTATCAAAAAGAAATTGCAGACAAAGGTGGCTACGGAAAATATATTGGAAATAGTTTAAATAGATTAGCGAAAGTTGAAGGGAAAACAAAATTTTCAGTTTCTATTATCTTTGGAGATGTGAAAATCCCTGAAATTACTTGCTCTGAAATAAAAATCACAAGGTCTTACGATATAATTACAAGTACAAGTGATAAAGTTGAAGTTTTAGTTGATGGCTTCAAAAATGAATTAATTCAAGATTTAACTTCTGACGGAAAACAAGACGGAGAAGAAATTTTTATACGAGATTTTATTTTACCAATTGAAATTGCGAAATTTTTCTTTTTTGATGCTGAAAAAATAGTTTCACTTGCAGAAGTAAATTCACCAGAGCAAAGAAAACTTTTGAGCAAAGCATATACAGAGGTTTTAGGAATAAAAAAATATGAAGATTTAAAAGAAAATCTTGATAATTTACAAGATGAGTACCGTAAGAAATCTGCAAAACCAAAAGAAAAAACAGAATTAAATCAAATTAAAGTTGACATTGAAAACACTCAAATTGAGATAGATTCCATTGAAGATGACATTCAAAAATTGAATGATGAAAAAATGGAAAAAACAATTGAATCTCAAGATATTCAACGGAAACTAATTCAAGAGGGAAATCAAATGACCCTTGAACAACTTAATATTTTAAAAGAAGAGGAATCTACATTAAATATCAAATTAATAGAATTACAAAATAGTTTAAAGGAACTCTTTGATTTAATTCCTTTCGGTCTTGCAGGCGAGAATTTAATGGAAGTTTCTACACAATTAAAAAACGAACAATCTGTAAGAACAAATAAGTTTAAACAAGAGGATGTTAATGAGAAAGTGAAAAGCGTTTTAGATGATTTAGAAGCATCTAAAAAGGATTTTCCAATAGTCATAAAAACAGATATTCGAAATTTTTATGAAGAGCAAATTTCAAAACTTATAAAAAAACATTTCTTTTCAGATACAGATCAAATCCCTGATAACTTTAAAGTCTTACACGATTTTTCTGATTCAGAGACGAACGAGTTAAACAGTTTAGTAAATAATTTGAAATTAACTTTCAAAGAAGCATTTACAAGATTAAATAATGAGTATTCTCGTTCTAAAAATCAAATAAACTCAATTCGTAGAAAAATTAGAAATGCAGAAAAAAATGCAGAAGATGAATATGTTTCTAATTTAAGAGAACAAAAAGAAAAATTAGATAAACGTGTACTTAGTATTGAAAACGAAATTGGAGATTTAAAAGAAAAAATTGGTTCATTAAAAAACAATATTAAAACTTTCAAGCAACGTCAAGAAGAATTAAGAAAGAAAATTGATGATTCAAGAAAATACAGTGCTAAAGATAAAAAAGCACAAGATTTAATTAAAAGTTTGAAGATTTTTATTAAATCATTAAAAGAAGAAAAGAAAAAATCTTTAGAAGAAAATATGTTGAATCAATTAACTACTTTAATGCATAAGAAGAATTTTATCAAAAAAGTTGTAGTTGATATTAATCTCTCCGGTGATGATGTAGATATCAATCTTTTTAATACAAGAAAAGAAAAAATTGACAAAGGTTCTTTATCAATGGGAGAACGCCAAATGTATGCTTCTGCCCTATTAAAAGCGTTGGTTGACGAATCTGATATTGAATTTCCTGTTTTTATTGATTCCCCAATGCAGAAATTTGATAAAGACCACGCTGAGAATGTGATTAATGAATTTTACCCTAATGTTTCTAAACAAGTAGTTTTATTTCCTTTGATTCATAAAGAATTGACTGAAGATGAATTTACATTGTTGAAACCAAGAATTAGTAAATCTTTTATCATAAATAATATAAGTATAGATTCTTCTGAATTTTTAGAAGTTCAACCAGAAAATCTTATTAATAAATATAACGAACTCTATGCAAATTAATATTAGAACATCAGAAGCAAATCAAGAGATTGTTAGAAAACTAACAAGTAAATTACCTGTTGGTACTAAAGAAAACGTTATAGCAAGGATAGCATTAGGTTATTCGCTACAAACAAATAAAAAGTTTAGTAATTCTGATTTTAATCTATACGATTCTAAAGGGAAAGAATACAAAGATCATATTTTATTTGATGCAAAGTATAGAGGGTTTTTCATTGCATTAATTTGCCAACACTATGGTATTTATAAATCAAATGAAAATATCCCAAAATACATTAAGTTACACATTGACCACGGTTTAGAAAAAATGGATAATCTATTTTCAAACAGTAATAATTATACTTTTTTTGATTTTATGATTGAACATTTAGACAAAGGAATTTCATCTTTGGAAAGTGTTACCGTGAATCTTGATGCTGTTAGAAATAAAAATCAAAATATTGAAAAAACATATTTTGGAGAACCCTTGAAAATAAATCTTGGCAAGAAATTAAATTCAGATGAGGAAGTTAATTTAGGTTTTAATGATACCAATTTATATAATAATAGTCACATTGCAGTTGCAGGAAGTTCGGGTACAGGAAAAACTCAATTTGCTTTAGAATTGTTAAATCAAATAAGTGAAAAATCAAATCATCACGTAAACTTCATTTACTTAGATTTTAAAGGTGTAAAAGATGATGATTTAAAACAATTACAACCATTTTTTGACAAAACTAAAGCAACTTTTATAGATGCACCAAAAACACCTTTCCCTGTAAATCCATTATCATTTATTGATAGCATCAATGAAGTAGATAAGCAAATGGGAATTGATAAATTTGTAGATATTATTTGTAAATATTCAAATCTTGGTATCAAGCAAAGAGGAATATTGAGAAATGCTACGAATGAAGCATTTTTAGATAAAAAAACAGGTTATTATCCTTCTTTTCCAGAGATAAATGAGAAACTTCTTGATTTAGTTGGAGAAAAACGAGACACTTTAACTGAAATTATAGATGAAATTAGTAGATATAATGTATTTAAGGAAGATAAAAAAGGGGTTTCATTTTTAAACCAAAACACGTATTTATCTTTATCAGGTGATTTATCAAATTCAGTACGTTTTACTTCCTTATTTTTAATTATAAATTACATTTATAATACATTTATGAATATGGAAAATTCGCCTACCAATAATGGTAATAAAGGTATGCGATATGTTTTGTTAATTGATGAAGCGCACGTGATTTTTAAAGAACGTAAGTATCAAGATATTCTTGAAAAAATATTAAGAGAAATACGCTCTAAAGGAGTTTCGGTTGTCCTTTTATCACAAGGTATTGAAGAATTTAATCAACCCAATTTTGATTTTTCAAGTATGTGTGAAATGTCTTTTTTACTTGATATTAAGGATAAAACAAACAGTAAAGCAATAAATAAATTCTTAGGCTTTAGCAAATCAGAAGGCATAAAAGCCGCAAGAAGTCTAGAAAAAATAGAAAAAGGACAAGGAATATCAAACATAAAAGAATATCCAAAAGGCGAATTATTTGAATTAAGACAATTTTATAAAAACCTGTAATGAATAAAAATATAATACAAGGTTCTCCAACAAAAACATTTTTTATAGAAATGATTACTCGTGATATCTCTATAAAAGATGCAATATTAGATTTATTGGATAATTCAATCGATGGAGCAAATAATTTAAATTCTGACTCTTATGCAGGACTTTATGTAGATTTAACGATAAATGAGAATGAATTCATTGTAAAAGATAATTGTGGTGGTTTTTCATTGGAAATAGCACAGAAATATGCATTCCGTTTTGGTCGTCCAGATGATGCCCCTGTAACTGAAGGTTCAATAGGTCGTTTTGGTGTTGGTATGAAAAGGGCATTGTTCAAAATTGGTAATATTTTTGAAGTAGAATCCAAGACTACTTCTGACCACTTTCAAGTTAATGTTAAAGTTAACGAATGGAAAAAAAAGAAAACTAAAATTAAAAATGAAGATGGTGAAGAACTAACAGTAGAGGATTGGAATTTTAATTATAATGACATTACTCCACAAACATCAAACTTAACCGAAAATGGTACATTTATAAAAGTCACTGAATTAAATAATGAAGTTTCAACTTTTTTTAAAGAAGATAGTTTTTTAAATGACCTCAAAGATGATATTGAAAGATTATTGAATTTTAGTATCGAAAAGGGTTTGGAAATAAATTTAAATGGTGTTTCTCTTAGCAAAAAAGGAATTGTATTATTTAATGATGAATCAAAACCTTATTATTATGAATATGAATTTGAAGGTGTATCCGTAAAAATTATTGCAGGTTTAAGTTATGTAGGTGAACCAAGTAAATCTGGCTGGTACATTTATTGCAATGATAGATTAGTTCTTGAAGCAGACCGTTCAGATATTACTTGTTGGGGAACAAAAGGCATTCCAAAATGGCACGTTAATTTTGTAATGTTTAGAGGTATAATCTTTTTTGATTCAAAAGAAACAATAAAATTACCATTAACAACTACTAAAAAAGGTATTGATGCTTCATCTGAAATTTATTTAAAGTCTAAATTCTATATGCGTGAAGCAATGAATTCTGTTCTTACCTTTTTAAAAGAAATAAGTAAACTTGGTTCTGATGCAAATGATTATAGAAAAGTTTTAGCAGAACAAGAAGATAAGATTTCTGTCAAAGATTTAAAATCATATATCACTCCTGATATCAGAAAATTTATTACACCTAATTTAATGATAGATGCTATATCTGAAAAAAATGATTTTGCTCGCATTTCTTTTAATGTAGACAGAAATATTGCTAACAAAGCAAAGAGTTATTCGGAAACAAGAACTTACAAAGAACTTGGCAAATATATCTTTGATTATTACATAAAAATGGAAGAAATTGAAGAAGATGAATAGTCCAAAATTTCTAAATTACGAAACAAGACCTCTAAAATTTACAGAGAGGAAAATGTTGTTAGCATCATTAACAAGGATAGTCAATTATTTTAAAAATGATTATCAATATGTTGGTTTTGGTGGCGTAGCGTTTACTGATTTTAAACTATTTCATAAAGAATTACATATTAATGAGATGTTTAGTATTGAAGGTGGTAGTAAAATTTCAATCGAAAAGTTAAATTTTAATGCTCCATTTTCTTTTATAAAAATCTATAAAAAGCTTTCAACAGAAGCACTTGTAGATATTTCGCTTGAAAAAAAATCACTCATTTGGCTTGATTATGATGGTACACTTGAAAATTGTTTTTTTAACGATATCAGGTCTTTATTTAGTAAACTTCCAGAAGGTAGTATCTATATCGTAACTTGCAATAGAGAATTAAAGCAAAAAGAATCAGGCGAAGAATATACAACTGAACAATTTCAGGAAGTTTTTGGCGATTTAGTCCCTTTTAAATTAAAAAATAAAGATTTTACTTCAAAAAATAATCATAGTACATTGAGGAAAATGTTTTTATCGCATATTGAAAATGTTTTAGATGAAAGGAAAACTACTGGTTTATCTTTAAAGTTTAATCAACTTTTCAATATTCTTTATCAAGAAAACAGAGGAGCAAAAATGTATACATTTGGAGGGGTCATAACTAAAAGTGATTTTGATTTAAATGAAATTGATTTAAAAGATTTTGATTTTATAAATAAAGATGAAACTACATACAATCTTGAAATTCCAAACTTCACGAGAAAGGAAATAGATTTAGTTGACAGTCATCTATTGAATAAAGAAGAAGAATTATTAGAAAAAAAAATAATAACTGAATCTGAGTTAAAGAGATACAAAAAAACCTATAAATTTCTACCTAATTTCTTTGATGTAAGAGTTTAATTTGATTTTTAAAATGACCAACCTACAAAACCATAATTTCCATATTCAAATTGTTGATTTATTACAATCAGCAAGACAACAGGTCTTACGTACTGTAAATAAAACTATGGTTATTACCTATTTTGAAATAGGTAAAAAAATTGTAGAAGAAGAACAGAATGGCAAAGAAAGAGCAGATTATGGAAAGTCACATTTAAAAGAACTTTCAAAAGTGCTAACTATTGAGTTTGGCAAAGGATTTTCGGTAACGAATCTTCAACAAATGAAGAAGTTTTATGTAACGTACCAAAAACAGCAGACACTGTCTGCTAAATCTGAAATAGCAAATAAAAAACAACAGACTATGTCTGCTAAATTTGAATTGAGTTGGTCTCATTATTTGACTTTAGTAAGAATGGATAATGAAAATGAACGCCAATTTTATGAAATCGAATCAGTGAAAAATAATTGGAGTGTACGAGAGTTAAAAAGACAATATGATAGTGCACTTTATACAAGACTTGTATTAAGTAGAAATACAGAAAAAGTAAAAGAATTATCTGCAAAAGGGCAAATACTCGAAAAACCCAAAGATGCAATAAAAGACCCTTATATTTTAGAATTTATAGGTTTACCTGAAAATTCAGATTACTCTGAAAGTGATTTGGAACAAAAAATAATTGATAAATTAGAACACTTTTTACTTGAATTAGGAACAGGATTTACTTTCGTTGCACGGCAAAAGCGAATTTCATTTGATGACAAACATTTCAGAATAGATTTAGTTTTCTACAACAGAATACTAAAAAGTTTTGTACTCATTGACCTGAAAATTGGAGAATTAAAGCATCAAGATATTGGGCAAATGCAGATGTACGTGAATTATTATGACAGGAAAGTTCGGTTAAAAGACGAGAACAGAACTATCGGAATAGTTCTTTGCCAAAATAAAAGTGAATCCGTTGTTGAGTTTACTTTACCCGAAAATAACGAGCAAATATTTGCAAGTAGATACAAAACCGTTTTACCAAGTAAAAGGGAGTTGAAATTACTAATTGCTGAAAAAGAAAGCCAACGCTAAAGCCATACACATTTGCAATCGCTACAGCCAACGCTCATCCAAAATTGCAAAAGAGTATGTCTTGCCAACGCTATCAGCAGAACGGAAAAGAAAAAGCCAGCATAGAACAATGTATATAGTTTATGGCTGGTTAAGCACTAAATATAAGTATTTTAGATATAAATAAACATCGGTGTAAGTTGGAAAGTTTGTATTTCAAAAACCGCCACAAAACCATATACTTAACGTTGCCCACAATATGAAAAAGATTTCCTCTATTCAAGAACTTAACGCAACAAATCTAAAATTATAGATTTGTAAATATGATACGTAAAAAGAATAGTAGACTTACCCACAAAGAAAGAATACAAATTGAGACACTATTAAACGAAAATAAGA
>JAMONB010000281.1 GCA_027066745.1 Flavobacteriaceae bacterium | reverse complement strand
TAATCAGAACTTAATTTAAACTAAAAACTGTCCTAATAAATGGGGGTACTTCATAAGTCGTAGAGCAAGCCAGAATGTTTTTTTTTAGATTCTACTGGAAATGCATCAGAATTCAAATCGTTTGAAGTATTAATGGTTAAAGTTTTACTAAAACTAATGATGTAGTAGAAAAAATATATGAAGAATACTTAATTTTACTCTGTTGAATAATATAGCTGATTGTTAGGTTGTTAATTTTTTACGACTATATATTTAAAATGTGTTACTATGATACGATTACAAATTAAAAGCACCTTAATTTTATTCCTTTTTAGTATTAGTTTTTATGCTCAAGAATACTCGGGTAGTGGTGAGGATATCAACAATATACTAGAAAATATTAAAAATTTTTCTAAAGCATATATTGAGGCTGACTATGATGAGTTAACTTCATTTTATAGTACAGACGGCAAGATTTTTCCTGGAGGGTCTGATATTATTGTAGGGCACAAAGCAATTAAAAAGCGTTGGACACTCCCAAAAGGAACAAAAATACTATCTCATAAAGTAATACCTAAAGAAATAAAAATAATTGAAGATTATGCTTATGATTATGGGTATTATGAAGGGAGTTCAAGCCGTAAAAAAGAAGTTTATCCTTTTAAAGGTAAATATGTAATTGTTTGGAAGAAAGTCGGTAATGATTGGAAAATTTATCTAGATATTTGGAATAATATTGACGAATAATTATTTTAGTCTTTAGTCTTGTCTGTGAGGCAATCTTATTTATCCCTATTCTCACAAGCCAATAAGGTGTTTTTTAAAAGCATAGCAATGGTCATTGGACCTACACCACCAGGTACAGGTGTAATATAACTTGCTTTTTTACTCACACTTTCAAAATGAACATCACCAGCTAAACGATAACCTCTTTTTTTAGTCGCATCATCAACTCTAGTAATTCCAACATCTACAATAACAACATCATTTTTTACCATGTCACCAGTTAAAAATTCAGGAATGCCCAAGGCAGCGATAATAATATCAGCTTGTAATGTGATTTCTTTTAAATTTTTAGTTCTACTATGTGCAACAGTTACAGTAGCATTACCTACCGTTCTTTTTTGACTAAGGAGTATACTCATGGGTCTACCTACAATATGACTTCTTCCAATAATAACAGCATGTTTACCACTAGTTTCTATTTTATAGCGTTCTAATAATTCTAAGATTCCGTAAGGAGTAGCTGATAAAAAGGCGGGTAAATCTAACGCCATTCTACCAACATTTGTTGGGTGAAATCCGTCTACATCTTTATCAGGATGTACAGCCATGATCACTTTTTGTTCATCAATATGTTTGGGCAAAGGCAACTGAACAATAAAACCATCAATATCATCATTGGTATTGAGTTTGTCAATTTCATTGAGTACTATTTCTTCAGATGTACTTGCGTCTAATTCTATTAAAGTAGATTTAAAACCTGCCAATTCACACGATTTTACTTTGCTGTTTACATAGGTCATACTCGCACCATCGTTACCAACCAAAATAGCAGCTAAATGAGGTGTTTTTTTTCCTTCAGCTTTTCGTTTGCTTACAGCAATTGCTATTTCTTCTTTAATTTGATTTGAGGTTGCTTTTCCGTCTAGTAGTATCATGTTTTCAGTATTCAGTTGGCATTTTAACTTATAAATACAATTAATATAATTTTTCTCCTTTGGGGAAATGTCCGTAGGACAATAGGGTTATTTCATTCCCTTCATCATTTGCATCATTCGTTTACCACCACCACCTTGCATCATTTTCATCATTTTACTCATCTGATCAAATTGTTTCATCAATTGATTCACTTCTTGTACTGAAGTGCCAG
>JAMONB010000280.1 GCA_027066745.1 Flavobacteriaceae bacterium | reverse complement strand
AAACAGCACCAAAAATAAGTAGTGAACTTTCTGTAGTTTTAGTTAATAGCCAAATAACTAATAAGGATAAAATTTGTGTTACAAACTGTACTTTTACTTGTATAGAATGATGTTGGTTTGCTAAATAGACGGTTGTAATAAGGCGTACTACTAATTGCAAACAAAAAAAGCCAAACACAACAGGCATTAAAAGACTCAAATCACTATATAATTGTTGGCTTGTATTAAAAATAGTAGTCCAATCAACAAAAAAGTTAACTACAAAGAAAATTACAAATAATAGGAAACTTACTATTGTAATAGAAAAATACGTTGTACTTATATAAGCCTGTGCTAATTTTTGGTTACCCAATGCCAAGGCCTCTGCCAATTTGTTGCGTAATCCATTACCCAGACCAATATCAAATAAAGTAAACCAAGAAATAAAAGAACTCAAGGTTAGCCAGATACCATAATTCTCTGTATCTAAAAAATTTATAGTCAAAGGCACCAGTAAGAAATTAGCAATAACACCTCCAGCTTTAAAAAAAACAGACAAGCCAATATGCTTGGTTATATTTTTGGTTCGCTGGCTTTTTATACCAACTTTTTCAAATATATTGTTAATCTTTCTTTTCAATTAATTTGTAGTTATTTATTTTCCAAAAACCACTCATACGTGCTTTCAATTCCTTTTGCTAAATCAATTTGCGCTTTCCAACCTAATGTATTTAATTTAGAAACATCTAAGAGTTTTCTGGGGGTTCCATCGGGTTTTGTACTATCCCAACTAATTTTACCGGTATGCCCAACTATTTTTTGTATGGTTTTTGCCAATTTTTTGATAGTAATATCGGTTCCTGTACCTACATTGTATAAATGTTCTGGGAGTTTGTTTTCTATAGCAAACATTACAGTTTCTGCTAAATCATCTACATGTAAAAACTCACGCATTGGGATACCGCTGCCCCATAGTTCTACAGAAGTGAGCGGTGAGGAGTGAGAAGTGAGAAGTTGTTTTATTCCATATTTTGATAATACATTAATAATATCCTTTTTATCTGCTGTACCATTTATGCCTTCAATAGGTAATTTGTTTAAATCAGCTCTTAAAGTTTTCCAATCCTCATTTTCTAATGCTTTCGCTAAGTGAAATTTACGTAGCATTGCCGGCAATACATGAGAACTTTTTAAATCAAAATTATCATTAGGGCCGTATAAATTGGTGGGCATTAGGCTTACAAAATCTTTGTGGTATTGGTTTCTTATAAATTCACACAGTTTTACTCCTGAAATTTTTGCAATGGCATAACCTTCGTTGGTGGGTTCTAAAGGCCCTGTTAATAAATAGTCTTCTTTCAACGGCTGTGGTGCTAATTTTGGATATATACATGAACTTCCCAAGAAAATAAACTTACTTACATTGTTATTGTGCGCTCCATCTATCAAATTGTTTTGTATTTGCATATTCTCCATCAAAAACGCGTATTGGTTTTCGCTGTTTGCTAAAATACCACCTACTTTGGCTGCTGCATCAATAACTACTTCGGGTTGTGCTGTTTTATAAAATTTAGTTACAGCAGCTTGGTTTCGTAAGTCTAATTCTTTGCTGGTTTTGCCTATTAAATTGGTGTAACCTTTGGAGGTTAGTGTTCTCCATATTGCGGAACCTACCATACCTCTATGACCGGCTATGTATATTTTTTGGTTTTTATTCATTGTATTCCATTCCTTTTAAACAACTCGCTAAGTACTAAAAAATTTATTTCTTTTTCCTTTAAATATTGTCTCTTTTGTCTTGATACAAAACAGACGAAAAAATCAAGGCTGACGAAACTTTTACTAAATATTTTATTCGAAAACTAAATTTCAGAAACTCCCTTTGGTCAAACAGTCTGAAATTTTACGTTATTCTCATTTCAAATTTTACGTAAAATTTTCGCTAGGCCAGGAATATCTCTATTTTTATTTTATCAAATTGATGTAACCATTGGTGGTTAGTGTTCTCCATATTGCGGAACCTACCATACCTCTATGACCGGCTATGTATATTTTTGAATCCTTTTTCATTATTTATAAACTTTTCGTTAACTAGTAACAGTTTACTTCGTCAGCCGATGGCTTCCTCGTAAAGTCGTAGTTCTGTTGTTGATTTATGTTAGGTATTGCGAGCCTTTTTGGGTGAAGCAATCTTATTAAACTTACGGTATTATTATTCATAGTTTCAATCAAGTTAAAGTTTCAAAAAGGTCTTCCCAATCTGGATTCATATCTTCTATCAATCTTATCTTTTTGGCTCTAGAACCTGCTTTTATTTGTTTTTCTCTTTTACGAGCTGTTATAATACTATTAAATTTCTCGAAATAAACGAGTTTATCTACATTGTATCTTGCTGAAAAGGAGTTTTTATACTTTTTTGTCTTGTGGCTAGTGATTCGGTATTTTAATTCACTTGTTACACCTGTATATAACACTCCGTTGGGCTTGTTGGTAGTGATGTAAATCCATGCGGTCATTGACACTTATTCAAAATAATTTAATATGGGATATGCTCCTTCTTTTAAATATTGTTCTTTTTTCATTAAATGTACATCACTTTCCATCATTTCTTCTATTAGATCTTGTAAATTATATTTTGGAAGCCACCCTAACTTCGTATTTGC
Organism: Flavobacteriaceae bacterium; assembly: GCA_027066745.1. GTDB lineage: Bacteria > Bacteroidota > Bacteroidia > Flavobacteriales > Flavobacteriaceae > Aureibaculum. Next base: position 6,447 of record JAMONB010000280.1, on the reverse strand, counting down.
TTTGGTGGGATCTCCTATTAATAATGCCACTTCTGTGGGTCTGAAATATTTAGGATCAACAGACAGCACTTCTTTTCCTAGTGTTATTTGATATTCTGGATTGCCACAAGATTTCACATAGGCTTTTTCATCAACTCCATTTCCTGTAAATTCTAATTCAATACCAACTTCAGCAAAACTCATCCGCACAAAATCTCGAACTGAGGTTGTTTTACCCGTTGCAATCACCCAATCTTCAGGTTCATTAGCTTGTAATATCATCCACATCATACGTACATAATCCTTCGCATGTCCCCAATCTCGTTTGGCATCCAAATTTCCTAAGTAAATTTTATCTTGTAATCCCAATGCAATGCGTGCAGCTGCTCTGGTAATTTTTCGAGTTACAAAGGTTTCTCCTCGAATTGGAGATTCATGATTAAATAAAATACCATTACACGCAAACATTCCATAGGCTTCTCTATAATTTACAGTCATCCAATAGGCGTATATTTTTGCTACCGCATACGGTGAACGTGGATAAAATGGTGTTAATTCACTTTGTGGTACTTCTTGAACTTTACCAAAAAGTTCTGAAGTAGATGCCTGGTATATTTTTGTTTTTTTCTCTAAACCCAATAAACGAACGGCCTCTAAAATACGCAAAGTTCCTAATCCATCTGCATTTCCAGTATATTCAGGAGTTTCAAAGGATACTTGCACATGACTCATAGCTGCCAAATTGTAAATTTCATCAGGTTGTATATCTTGTATTAAACGTATTAAATTGGTACTATCAGTCATATCACCATAATGCAATACAAAATTTCTATTTTCAACATGAGGGTCTTGGTATAAATGATCTATTCTATCGGTATTAAATGATGAAGAACGACGTTTTAAACCATGTACTATGTAATCTTTTTTTAATAAAAACTCACTTAAATAAGCGCCATCTTGTCCTGTTACTCCTGTAATAAATGCAATTTTTTTATTCATAATATGATAATTTTAATTCAGTAAACTAGCATCTTCTTTTTCTAGCTTATTATATAATTCTTTAACATCTTGAGATGCTTCTTTTTGTAAAATTAAATTTGCTGTTGGTGTATGTACAAAAATTGAATTTTTAACACCTATAAATGCTGTATAAAGATCTGAGCCAATAACCATGTTTCCATTTTTATCTATCGGATATTTTTTAGCTACTAAATAATCGTAAACTGCTTCAAATGAACCTAAATCAGACCATTGGAAAGTGGCTGCTACCACTTTTATTTTTGCACTCCTTTCCATGACTGCATAGTCAATACTAATAGATGGAATTGCCAATGATAAATCCAAATCTAACCGTCCATTTTTATTGAGTTCCCAAGCTATTTTAGCCCTTTTATATATTTCGGGTGTAAAACGTTTAATTTCATCCAACATTACACTTGCTTTAAAACAAAACATGCCACTATTCCATAAAAAATTACCTTGTTCAATAAAATTTTGAGCTACTTCCTCCGTTGGTTTTTCTCTAAAAGAAAGTACGGTATCCTCTTTAAATTCTATATATCCGTAACCTGTTTCAGGCTTTGTAGGTACAATTCCGAAAGTGACTATAAAACCTTGTTGTGCTTTTTCAATTGCAGCTAAAACTGCATTTTTATAAGCTATAGAGCCTTCAATTACATGGTCAGAAGGTGTGACTAAAAGAATATCGTCTGGGTTTGAAGCAAAGGCAGCAAAGGCAATAGCAGCAGCTGTATTCCTCGGTGTAGATTCAACAATATCAATATACTTTGTCTCTTTTTTTTCTAAAATTTTTTGGCTTAATTGGTAATTATCTATATTACCAACAACCATCACTTTGTTAGCAATAGTGGCATTTCTTTCTAGAGCCATTTCAAACAAAGAGGTATTATTAAACAATTCTAAATACTGCTTAGGCTGGCTTTTTCTGGAAAGTGGCCATAACCTACTTCCAACGCCTCCTGTTAAAATAACATGGGTTACTAAATTCATATATTATGATTTATGCTCTTTTTTATATACTTCTTTTCGCAAAAAACTACTCGAAAAACGGTGATCTCTTTTATTGAAATACAATTTTATATGCTGCTCTTCACAATAAGTTCTTCCAGTGAAATCTTTATTTTCATACTCATCTCCTAGAATACGCATATCAATTTTAAAAGAATGCAACACATCTTCTAAATCTTGTTCCGTAGTATAAGGCACAATTTCGTTTACAAATTTGCATCCTTTTAATTGTATATAACGTTCTACTACTGTTTGTATAGGTTTGTTTTTCTCTGGTCGGTCTATGGTAGGATCGGTTTGTAAGCCACAGATTAAATAATCGCATTGGCTTTTGGCTTCTTCTAACATTTTAATATGACCCGCATGTAATAAATCAAATGTGCTAAAGGTTATTCCAACAATCATAAGTCTAATTTTAATTTTTTCTTTAAAAAAACTTCTACTCTTTGACAAAAGCTCAGGACAGGCTCAGCTCAGTATGGCATTTCGTTTTACTTGATGAGATCCCCTCCTACGCGAGGATGACAGTTTTGTTTTGGCCTCTCACTTCTCAACATGCTAGTTTATTTTAAGTTTTAAAAACAACAATAGCCTTTATTAGTGTGAGTACTAATAAAGGCCATTGTTTGATAATTGCTTGGCTGTGGGAGAGTAATTTCTATGAAATTTTAACGAAGCAACTTGAAAAAATATAATTTGTGTAAGGTATTTATTGGCAACGCCTACAATTTTGTGCAACTGACAAGCTGTATCCAATAAAAATTGAATAGTATTTTTGTATGTTGTTAAAGTACCACAAATGATGCTATCAACTATTTCTTCAAGAATAAAGAAATATAAAATGGAGGTTTTGTTCATTAATTTTTAAAATTTCACGGATTTTAAACAAATTTCACGGATGTTCACTAAATAGGAACGGCTGTATTTATCAATCGTTTCCACTTTAAACTGGATTCTCCAAAATTAACGAGTAATCCTAATTTAAAATTGGTTGCTTTTAAATAATTAACCGTTTGGTGTATTGCTTCTTCTTTTATAAAATTAACTGACTTTATTTGAATAATTATTTTATTGTAACACACAAAATCTGCAATGCAATGTTTACTTAAAGCTACACCATCATAATAAAGTTGCAATTTTTTATCTTTTTGAAAAGGTATATTTCTTTTTGTGAGTTCTTTTTGAAGTATTTCAGTATATACAGCTTCTTTAAATCCTGTACCTATTTTTTTATGGATTTCTATACAAACACCAATAATAGCATAACTTTCATCTTCAAATAATAATTTACTCATTTAAACCCTATTATAATCATCTTCAATTCTAACAATATCATCTTCTCCAAAATAAGTTCCGGTTTGCACTTCAATAAATACAAGTACTTCCTTCGACTTATTTTCTATGCGGTGTTTCATTGCTGAAGGAATAAGAATTGTTTGTCCTGTATCGCAATATTTTAAAATCCCATCTAATGTGATGACTGCCCCTCCCTTAACAATAGTCCAAGCTTCAGAACGATTAAAATGATATTGGTAACTTAAGCGTTGTCCTGGGTTAACTTCTATGCGTTTTAATTTATAGGTAGGTTCATCATGTATTACATAATAACACCCCCAAGGTCTTTCTTCTTTTTCTAAATTTGGTAACTGCATGTAACTAATAGTTTTAAAATATATAAATTGAATGTTTACAATTTTAGAGTGTTTAGAAATTTTAAAAAAAATGTTCTAAAATTTTAAGGAAATACAACCAATGTAATCATAGCAAATGACCAGCTTATGGTAAATACAATTAGTAAAACTAATAGCATGATTTGATATTTTTTCATAGTATTTTTTTATAAATAAGTAAAGCTCTTACCAATAGTTACAGTAATAAGTATAATTTTAGTATTCACTATGATAATATATTTTGAATAAGATTTAATGGCATGGTTACTTCTATGTAACTACCCAAAGCCTCAATTTCAACAATTACTTTATGTTTTCCAGCATGCATTAAGTAGGTTGCATACAATCCTTTAAACGGCCCGTTAGAAACAGTGACTTTTGCTCCTTTTGAAAGATTAATATTTTCTTCATAAGAACTCATTGGAACTCCATTTCTACACAAAATTTTTAAGTTTTCAATTTCTGAATTTTTAACAATTGCATAATTGCCTAAATATTTTAAAATAGTAACAACTCCTGGCACTTGATATATTTTAGTTAAATCTTTCTGATTTGACTTTATGAAAACATACGAATTAATTAAAGGTACTTTTACCTTTTTTTTTCGATCACTCCATTGCTTCATTACAGTTTGTAGTGGTAAAAAACTCTCAAACCCAGCAAGTGCAAGTCGTTCTTCCACTTTTTTTTCAGTCCTTGAGCGTGTGTACACTGCATACCATTGCAAATTTCCATTCAAAGCACTTGTTTCCATAATAATTTTTAAATCTTTTTCACTTATTGTACATTATTTAGCTTTGTAAATAACCTTATATTAAATTTCACAAAGAATTTAAGAGAAATCTGCCCACACAAGTATACCAGTTGCAATAAGTAGTAGACAAAATATTGTAAAACCAACAGCATCACTTACAATTGTATTGAAATGCTTTAATGGTTGTGCTAACTGTTTTGATTTATTTGCTGACTCTTCCAATTGCCCTATTTCTTTTATAAATAATGAATTGATATTCTCATTATAAAAAGTAAGAATAGTTTTTTTTTGATTCAATTGGACAATATCATTACTCAATGAAAGTACATTATAAATTGCTGTTAATTTTCCTTGTGCTTTTGGACAACTATTAGCCTCTGAAGCATGGCAAAACATAAAATCAGAAGATTCACATTGGCTTTCGGCCATTGTATTGCTGTTATTTTTCATGTTATTTTTTGATTAAATATTTTTATAAACTATTCATGGCTTCGCCATTATAAGTCACTTTGAGGTACTTAGTATCGTGTAGTGAAAGTTATACTTTAAATATTTTAAAAAATATTTTTTATTTGTATAATAATTATTGAAAAGAAAATTATTTAATTAAAAGGATAGCAATCTTTAACAATTTTTAACAATCTTTTTCTGAATATCGAGTGAATTTAAAACAATTTTATCAATATTATTATGACAAATATCATAAACACACTATATAATATTCAACAAACAGTAACAATCTATAAACGAATGTCTATTAAATTTTCCCCTTAGCACTTTCGAATACTTATTAATTAATATAGCTTCAACATAATATCCATAAATTAACTAAACCAGAAAAAATCTTTAATTATAATCTTTGTAACATTAAAATATTTAAATTAGTTTTAAAAAAATTATGGCTTCGCCATTGCTAGTCACAATTATTTATCACAAATCTTATTTTAGCAACTTAATTGAGAATTCACGTAAAAAGAGAATAATTAAAATTTGCATTTTTTCTTGTTTAGCAAATTAACCCTATAATTAAATATAACTTTACGGTTTTCCGTAATACTATGCTTTTAGTATATAAAAGTCTTCATATTAAAAAAATAAGCAGCATTTTCTTTAATTATATCTAATTGTCGTTGCTTCAAGATTTTAAAATATTAAAGTGACCTGTTTATTCAAACATGCCAACCTCAATTAATCAATAGTTCACTATAATCTCATTCCTTAATTTAGCATAATCCTCTTTTAAAATGATTGTACAAATAAAGGTCTGCTTACTTATAGTAATAATAGGTTCAAAACCTATTTAAATGATAAGGTTTGGATATATATTTTCACTAACAAAATATGGACGTATCTTGGAAAAGGTGAACCTTTTGAAACTGTACATTCTATTCTAAACATTGCTAATAGGAAATATCTATTTCAATTAATAAACTAATAACCTATAATAGAATAAAATATATTTTTCGTATCCATAATGGGCTGAATCTAATACCAAATCCATTCAGGTTATAAAAGTGTTAATTTCAGGTAAAGAGATAAGTTCCGGTACTTATCTTAAAATAATAGAAAAATTACAGTACAGTCCTGCTCATAATGAATGAGTGATTAAAAATTCGAAAACTAGAGGAAATTAATATTAGAATTAAAGGTTTATTCGTATTTAATTATGAAGTCATTAACTCTAAAAATCAGATTTAGATAGAAGAATACGGATGTACTCCATAAAAAGTGGTGTCTTTTTTAAATAGCTTCCAACAAGTAGGTTTCACTATTTTATTACACGTTTTTATTTATATTTCATGTAAATATTTAGCAACCTAGTAAACACTATACTGAACACGTTTTTGAATACAATTATTTATCAAGTAGTATGGAATCTCAATAAAACGGGCTGAAAATTAAAAATTTAATTCATAACCCGGAGGTCTGCAGTTCAATTCTGCATCACGCTACAAAAAAACCCAAGTAAATTACTTGGGTTTTTTTATTTTAAGTTTGTGCTGTATCAGACGAATT
>JAMONB010000279.1 GCA_027066745.1 Flavobacteriaceae bacterium | reverse complement strand
ATTTTATCTAGTGGAATTGTATATGCATCTAGGCCTTCATATACCGTGCCTTTAAAAGCATAAATAGCCTGCCTAGCGTTTTTTAAGTCAAATGGCAAAGACCATTCTTGATTTCGTTCAAAATTTAACTGTCCCAAATTGTCAGAAATATGCATTAGTGTAGACAATTGTTTTGCACTTTTCTTTTTGAGTACGGTACTTATTTTTTGAGCTTGCTCTAAAAAAACAGCTTGTGTAAATGCATCCGTTGGTAATTCTGAATCAAAATCTAATGACTTTGCAGGTGAAATTACGATTTTCATGTAATTGCGTGTTTATTTGTAACAAAGATACAATTCAAAAAAATAGCAATCTGTATTCTATAGTAGAAAATTAATCTCTTGACTTTCTCACTAAAAATGACTAGTTTCGTTTGTCAGTCGCTAAATAGAAATTTAAACTCATTTTAGCTTAATGTTCTAAGCAATAAAAACCTAAAAATATAAATTGTCATAGCAATTAGAAATCATAAATATTAACAATTGGATGAAAAATAAGGAATGGGATGAAAAAATTCGAAAACGAGGACTGGCAATACAACAATTTCCGATTTAAAATTAAGAAAAACGATTCTCTTTACTTCTACATAACTGATGGACAAAAAATCAATGAAACGTATAAAGGAATGATTTCAACACTTGCACCATACAAATCCGCAAGGCTTGTGATTGAAATGCCCCCCCTACTCATCACATATTGACAACTAATCCGACAATCTATCGTGAAGTTTGGGGCTTTTTTATGGTATTTAATTCACCAAAATTTCATAATATGTATTTCCGAAAAGGAGAATGGAAAGAAATTAAATAGATAAAATGAATGCTAAAAAAACGTTCTACAACAAAGAACTCTAGTAAAAACCAAAATTTAATTTAAGACATGTAAATCAATTCTCTTCCTCCTCAAAGGTAATATGCTGATAAGCACCAATATCTGGCAAACTAGTACGAGTTATATTTAAAATATCAAAAGGCACTTGTTGAGCTGTATTCACATCTGCATTTCCATTAGCTTCAGAATCTTGACCAATGATAAGTTCATTTTCTTTAGTATCCTTAAAATGAGCCTCTCCATTTAAAATGATATTTTGATAAAGGCTTGTATTCTTAAAATCAAATAATGGATTGTTTAATATTTCAGTACTATTTGTAGTAAACTTTAGCATACAATTTTTGACATTAAAATTAAAGGTTGTTCCTTCAACCTTATCTAATACAAACTCTAAATTTTGATTTCCATCAATAATACAATTCGTAAAACTAGCCTCATTCAAATTGTACAATTCAATAACTTCTTCGTTGTTTTCATCTCTATAGGCTAAGAAATTATTTACCAAAACTGAGGGAAATTGTCTAAAACCGCTACTCCAATAATTAGCAAAAGTACTATGCTTGAAATTATAGATTCCGCCTTTGGTACAAGCCAGGGTTGATTGCCCGCTTTTAGCAACGACTAAATTTTCTCCTAAAATATGAGCATTTCTACCTAAAATTCCGTAGTTGGCAGTATTGTAAATCTGTGTATTTTTAATGGTTAGTGTAATAGCTGAACTTCCCGTGTCATCAATCAAAATACCAATAATATTATTTTTAATTGTAGTGTAGTTGATACTATTGTTCTTACTTCCTTCTCTTAGCCATATTAACCCCCACTGCCCTGCTATATCTTCAAATTCTGGTTCTAACCTATCATCTTCAATTAAAACTTCATTTTCAAATTCTCCTTCTATTTTTAAACTTGCATTCTTTTCTACTATAATACCTGAATTTTCATGAAAATATAATGTAGCACCAGCATTCACTGTTAAAGTTGCGTTTTCAGGAACACCTAAATATCCATAAATTAAATATGGTTTTTCATTTGTAAAAGTAGTATTTCCATTTAATAATGTTCCTCTTACACCTATAGCCTCTCCTGCTGAATTCTCACCTAAAATAATAGCTTCATAAACAAAGCTTCCGTCTGATTGCAGAGTTCTATCTGGCCGTATCAAATTTACATCAAGGACTAAAGCTTCTAATTTCACCTCTTGCTCACTAGCTCCAGAATGAAAAATCACAGCATCTCTATAGAAAAATTCAGTATCAGTTACTTGGTTAAAATCAACAGTAGCTTCAACAAAAACAAAAATACTATCATTAGCTAATATTTCAATGTCTTGGAAAGATTTACCAGAAATACCATCAACATTTAATCTATAGAATGAATTATTTCCTCTACCTAAAGCAATACTCGGAATTGAAATTGCATCATCACTTCTATTATAGACTTTAAAACTTTGTGTACTTGAACTAATATCGTCAAAAACACGATTCAACAATACCGTGTCTACAGAAAATTCAAGTTGACCAGAACTTATTATTGTTCCAAAATCTTTTCGACAAGAGCTTAGAAAAATAATACTAATAATGATAAAAAATGAATACAGTATTCGCATATATAATCTTATATAACTATAACCAATTAGCTAATTTTTTATTGTTTTTTTTGAAGTTTAATTTCAAAAAGTTTATTCCAATTTTTACCTGTTACAAAAAGTCGATCATTCTCAGCATCATAAGCAATACCATTAAGTACCTTATCACTTCCTTTCTGCCCTGATTTACTTTGCAACCCTTTTAAATCTGCAATGCCTTCTACAGCTCCTGTTTTAGGATTGATAATAATGATACTATTACGTTGCCAAACATTGGCATAAATTTTTCCGTTAATAAACTCTAATTCATTCAATTCTTTGATAAGACGATCGTTTGTATAAGTTTCAATAAACGATTCTTCAGCACCTGTTTCTGCATTCAAAAACCAAATTCGCTCTGATCCGTCAGATTTTATCAACTGCTCTGAATTATGTGTTAACCCCCACCCTTCATTACTTTGAGCATAATAAAAATCTTTTTCTTTTTCAAAAGTATCAAGCTTATAAATGAATCCTATTTTATTTTGCCAAGTCAATAGAAAAATTTTATTGTTAAAAATGGTCATCCCTTCACCAAAATATTTTTTATCAATATCAGTTTTTTGTACGACTTTACCTGTAGCAATCTCAACCTTTCTCAAAGTAGACTGACCTCTTTGCCCTGTACTTTCATATAAAAAACCGTTGTAATATTCTAAACCCTGTGTAAACGCTTTTTCATCATGAGGATATTCATTAACAATAGTATAGGTGTATATTTCAGGTGACTTATCTGCTAAAAGAATAATAGTATTGGTTAGTTTTTTTTGTTTGTCACCATAAAAAATGGTTGCAGAAATAGCATGAGTCCCTAACTTCCTATTAGAAACATCAATATCTTTATTTGAATTTAATAAAGTGCCATCAAGATAATAACGAATAGAATCTATAGGTTTTTGTCCTTTTTCTTCAACAGTTACCGAAAATTTCTGGCTCCCTTTAATTTCTTTTGGAGAGGTTAATTTAAATCTGTAAATAGTATCACAAGAGCTTAAAAAAATGGTAATTACTAGTAAACTGAAAAATATTTTGAATTTTTTCATGAAAATAATATATATATTGTTTGAATTTTCAAAAATAGTATTAAATTTGCACTCTCAAAATAGCCAAGTACTATTTTTTTACAAATATGGCTATTTATAATAACAATTTAAAATCAATTAAGATGAGAAAAGGAATTCATCCTGAAAATTATAGAATGGTAGCATTTAAAGACATGTCAAACAATGATGTGTTTTTAACAAAATCTACAGCAGATGCAAAAGAAACTTTAGAAGTTGATGGTGTTGAATATCCTTTAATTAAATTAGAGATTTCAAGAACATCACATCCTTACTACACTGGTAAAGTCAAATTAATTGATGCTGCGGGTCGTATAGATAAGTTTAAAACTAAGTATGCTAAATTTAAAAAGTAATTTTTTAAATTTTTCAAAACTAAAAAACCTCGAATACTACATTCGAGGTTTTTTAGTTTTATATCAATTTTAATATTACTAGTTACTTCCTAAGGTTTTACTATATTATACCACTTTAACATATAATGTCGCATAATAACGCTTCTTTTTCACTATATTTTCATAGAAAAACCATCAGTACTAACCATAAGAAATTAAAAGAGATAATCTATTCTAAATCTTCTTCATTTGCTGCTTCATCATCTTAATTTGATCTGTCAAAACACCATGTTTATCTAACTTTTTAGCCTCAGCTATTAGTGTAGTTGCCTCTCTTTTTCTTCTTTTGGTCATGGCAACACCTGCCAATTGTAATTTCGCCATAGCCACGTCATGACTCATCGCCAAGCCCAATTTCAATGCTTTCTTAAAATATTTTTCTGCCTGCGTTAAATTGGTCTGAGAAACCAAAATACCATGTAAAAAATTAAAATATCCTTCTTGTTTTTTTACCAATGCACTTGATGGGTTCTTAATATAATCTAACCATTTTTTAGCTCCTGCAAAATTTTGCTTTCGCAATTGCATGAAAGAGAGTAATAAAATTTCATTTTTAAAATAGAAGAATATAAAAATACCTGATAAAAATAGTAGAGCTATACCATTACCAATATGCTTTTCCATAAATTGAAAAACGGCCCAAACCACAATTGCAACCGCAATAGCTAACTTAATATATTTATTAAACATGTTTTATTTTTTAATTTGTTAACCTCAATAATTATTGAAATAATATTACAACTGCAAAATTACATAATGTTTTCAGTTAACCTAAAAAATAGCGTACGAATAAAGATAAATAACAAAATATTTCATTGAGAATAACGTTATGTTATATAACAAAAAACAAAAATATGAACAATAAAATTACATTATTAACTTGTTCTCTCCTACTTATATTCACATTCACAAGCTTTGGTCAATCAAAAAAATCTGTTGGAATTACTACAGGTTACAACAGAGGTTTTGGTATCAATGCTAACTTTACATTTATAGATGTTGCTCAAGGTTTACATGGTAATATCAGATTTAGTTTTGGTTATAATCGTTTAGAACCTGGAAAAGCAGACGATGCACGTCGAATTTTCATCAATAACGCCACAAACGGTGTCCCAAAGAAAAAAGGAAAATCTTTTGATTATAGAGTTGATTATATGATGCCTCATTCTTTTTTTAATTTAAAAAAATCCTATTTAATTTTTGGTCCAAGGTATTCAAGCTTTACTGCTAATTTTAATTATGTTGGTGGTAATGAGAACTTTGATGTTACAACAAAGCAATGGGGATTAGGGATTGGAGCTGAAAATTATTTTAAAATGACTTCTAAGTTTGATTTGGTCTTTGCAACTGGACTTGATTATTTCTTCAATACAACATTAAAAGGTCATGATACAGAATACAGCCCGAATAACGATAATATAAATCCACGAAACGACAATCAAAACAATAGACAATTTAAATATCGAGATGCAAATAAAGCTATAAAACAACCACAATTTATGCCTAGAATTATGGTTGGAGTAAGTTTAAACTTATAGCACCTTATCAAAATAAGAACTACCTTTAAAATACTAATTACTCATTTTTCACAAACAATTAGCATTTTATTTAGTAATATTACTGCCCTCCTTTTCTTTAAAATGAATTGGTCACTTATATGTACAAAAGAAAGATATTTAAGTATACTTTAATCGCACTATTAACACTCACAATAGCATTTGGTATATTTTTGGCTCTAGTATATCATGGGGCTTTTGGTAAAATTCATACCGCACAAGAATTAAAAGACTTTAAAAATCATACAGCCACTTTAGTTTTATCTGAAGAAGGTCATTTGCTAGGTAAATTCTTTGCTGAGAATAGAATCAATGTAAACTATAAGCAAATACCTCAATACTTAATTAATGCTCTTGTTGCTACAGAAGATGCTCGCTATTTTGAGCATGAAGGTGTAGATTCTCGTAGTTTATTACGTGTACTTTTTAAAACTATTCTATTTAAAAACAAAGGATCTGGCGGCGGTAGCACCATCAATCAACAATTGGTGAAAAATATGTATGGCCGAAATAATCACGGGGCAATAAGTATTCTTGTCAATAAAAGTAAAGAAGCATTTTTAGCTTATCGATTAGAAAAAATTTACAGTAAAGAAGAAATTCTAACTTTATATTTAAATACAATTCCCTTTGGGGAAAATGTATTAGGTATTGAAGCAGCATCACGCCGTTTCTTTAATAAAACTATTGATAAAATTAAAATTGAAGAAGCTGCTGTTTTGATAGGCATGTTAAAAGCAAATACCTATTACAACCCAAGATTACATCCAGAAAATGCACTTAAAAGAAGAAATATAGTATTATTTCAAATGAAAAAATACAACTATTTTAAAAAAAACACTTTAGATTCATTACAAAAACTACCTTTATTACTAAACTATGCTAATTTTGAGTCTGAAGGTCCAGCAAATTATTTTTTAAAGCAAGTAAAATCAGAAGCCAATATCATTTTAGAAAAACACAATACAACTAAAGGTACTAATTATAATATCTATAAAGACGGATTAATAATTACCACTACTTTAGATCTATCGCTACAAAGACATGCTTTAAATGCATTTAAAAGTCATTTAAGTATGATGCAAAGTCGTCTACACAAACAATATAAAAGTGGTAACTCTAATAAAACATTAAATACATTAGTCATAAAAGAGTTTAAAAAATTAAAGCTCTCTAAGAAAGATGACCAAAAGAAAAAAAGAGAATTATTTGACTGGAAAGGTTTTTATACTGATTCAATTACTGTCAAGGATAGCATACGTCATTCTCTAGCTTTATTACATGCGGGTTTACTAGCTTTAGACCCACAAACTGGTGCTATTAAAACTTGGGTAGGCGGAATTGATTTTAGAACTCAACCTTACGATCAAATTTTTGCCCAACGTCAAGTTGCTTCTACTTTTAAACCAATATTATATGCTGCAGCATTAGAACAAGGCATTACACCATGTTCCTATTTAGACAATAAGCCTATAGTCATTTCAGATTTTAGCAATTGGCAACCTCGAAATTATGACAATTCTACAGGGGGAAATTACTCTATGGCTGCTGCTTTAGCAAAATCAATGAACATACCTACGGTAAATTTATTTTTAAATGTTCCTTTTACTAATTTAAATAATTTATGGAAAAACTTAGGTTTTTCTCAAGAATTAGTGCGTAAACCTTCAGTTGCATTAGGTACAGCGAATGCAAGTATTTATGAACTAGCAATAGCTTATAGTACTTTTTCTAATGGTGGATATCATATCAAGCCTCAAAGTATTATTAGTATAAAAACTTCTGACGGTAAAGTCATTTATAAAAATAAATTTTTAAAACCTATAAAGAAAGATAGAGTAATTAGTAAAAAGACATCTCAATTACTCACTGCAATGTTACAAAAAGCAATTAATGAAGGTACTGGAAAATCACTTAGAAGTAAATATGGTGTTCATATCCCTATAGCTGGAAAAACTGGAACATCACAAGGTTATGCAGATGCTTGGTTCGCTGCTTACACTCCAAAATTGGTTATAGTAACAAGAGTTGGTGCTGCATCACCAATTATTAAATTTAATTCAGGTAAAAATGGATCAGGTAGTACTTTGGCTTTACCTTTAGTCGGAAAAACATTAAAACCTATTCAAAAAAAGTACAGTGCTCCATTTACAAAATTACCAGAAATGTTTGCTGATATTTTAGATTGTGAAGATTATTTAGAAGACTCAAGTTTTGAATTATTTTTTGAAAATCTCTTTAAACCAAATAATACTTTTGACAGGATGCAACGTAAAGCTGAACGAAAATCTAAAAGGCAACAACGTAGAGCACAACGAAAATCTAGACGAAACAGTCGTAATTAAACTTTTATTGTATATTTACTGCTATTATAACCTATATTTTATATTCACACAATTGATTAAAAATTAACAATTTGCATATTAATGAAATGATTAGGAGTTTTACAAAGTAAATTGTTTTAAATATGTCAAGGTTATATATAATTTAATATAAATAATACAATGTTATGATTAAAAAAAACCCCTTAATTTTAATTGTTTTTTGCTTGGCTCTTTCTGGATTTTCACAAGAAAAATTAGATAATACTTATTGGTATACGTCACCAGACACAAAAGGATACATTAGTTTTCAAAAATCTGATTCAAGTAACAATAAGAGTAGGCCTACATTAAATACAAATGTAAAAGCCTTTTTTGATAATGAATTGCTTAGTTTTAAATTGAGTACTTTTTGTGACTCAGAAAAAATGGTAAACTCAAACAAATTTATATTTCATGGCACTATTGATGGCACAATAGAACCTGTTACTTTCACAGGAACTAAGGTCAAAACCGTTAAAAATGACGTTTCTTATTGGCATTTTAATGGCGATTTTGTTGATGAGCTAGAAACTGATCCTGATTTTAAACGTTATACATTTGCAAAATATAATGCTACACTGAAAATACCTAGCAGAACTATCCCTTTTTTTAATTTATGGGCTGTCATCCCTAAATTACCCTTTGATAGAAAAGGAACATTTAAATTTAATATTTTTGATGAAACAAAATTATATGTAGTTAAAAAACAAACTGTAAATTATTTAGGCTATACAAAACTTAATATTAACGGAGAACAAATAGAATTGCATAAATTTGTCCATAAAGGAAAAGGTATGAAACCTGCTTATTATTGGGTAAGTAATGAAAGAGAATTGATCCAAGTACGATTAGATGACAAATATACTTTTAAAATAAGTACTGAAGACGTGGCATTACAAACTATTACAAACAAGTAAAAAAAATCCATATTGTATTTTTAACCGAGACTAAATAAAATTTAGTCTCGGTTTTTTATTCATAAAAATTAATTTAAAGTACTTTTACAAAAAATAATCAATGATAGAAATTGGAAAATACAATCAACTTCAAATTTTTCAGAATACTGATGAAGGCCTTATATTAAAAAGCTCTTCTGGAGAAGACGTACTGCTACCAACTAAATATTGCCCAGATAATTATGAAATAAATAATTCACTCTCTGTTTTTGTCTACCTAAATTCTACTGAAAAAAAAGTTGCAACTACACAGACACCTAGAATACAG
>JAMONB010000278.1 GCA_027066745.1 Flavobacteriaceae bacterium | reverse complement strand
AACCTTGGTAAAATTATTGATCAAGGAGACTTATCCACCTATTATGGCTATCAGACATTTGATGCTGAGGGTTATACCATAGTAGAAGGGAAAATCTATCCTAAAACAATAAATTCTACAGATGCTATCTCTAATTTAGAGATATATGACCTTTTAAAATCAGGGTATACTTATGTGAGAATAGAAAAATTACCTTATCGTAAAAACAAAACCCTAAGTCCAATTCATTTGATAAGTCCAAGCTATAAAATTCCAAAATTTAGAATAGGAGTAGGTGTTAATCCTACATTTTTACTGCAAAAAAATGATAAAATTGAATATGCTGTTATCAATGGATTTTTGATTGATCTATCAAATAAAAAAAGTAATTTTAAAAATGCATTGATTTATAGGTAATTGTTAGCTTAAATAAAAAATAACAATCAATGTCCTATTTGACAATACTCAATCGTCATAAAGGTGTATAAACAATTAAAATTTAAAATTATGAAAGAATTTATGATGATTTTCAGAAATGAAAAAAGCAATAACCTAAAACCATCACCTGAACAAATGCAAAGTATGGTAAAACAATGGCAAGATTGGATTGGAGGTATTGCCGCTCAAGGAAAGTTTATAAGTACAAACGCACTAGGTTTTGAAGGTAAAACTGTGGATTCAAAAGGTGTTATTACTGATGGTCCATACGCAGAAATAAAAGAAATTGTTGGAGGCTATATTATTGTGAAAGCTAAAAATTTAGACGATGCTGTTAAATTATCAGAAGGTTGCCCAACGCTTTTAAGAGGAGGGAAAGTTGAAATTAGAGATGTAATGGTGTTTAACTAAAGTGATCAAAGACATGCAAGATGTCCTAATTCCTCAATTATTTAAAACAGAGTACAGAAAAATAATTGCTGTACTCTGTAAGTTATTTGGAATTGTTCATGTTGAAATTGCTGAAGATATTGCCAATGACACTTTTCTATTAGCTACAGAAACTTGGGGCATGAAAGGCATTCCTCAAAATCCTAAAGCATGGCTGTACACAGTTGCAAAGAATAAAACCAAAGATTATTTTAGAAGAAACAAAATATTTACAGATAAAATTAGTGTTGAATTTAAATTTTCACAAATTGATTTAGAAGCGTTTGACCTTGATTTATCTGATAAAAACATCAATGATAGTCAATTGCAAATGCTATTTGTTATTTGTAACCCCTTATTATCTAAAGAGACTCAAATAGGATTAGCATTGCGAATTCTTTGTGGATTTGGAATTGAAGAAATTGCAGAAGCTTTTTTAACAAACAAAGAAACAATCAACAAAAGACTCTATAGAGGTAAAGAGAAATTACGATTAGAGAATATAAGTATTGAATTCTCAAACAATATAAATCAAGAAAAAAGACTAGAGACTGTATTAACCACAATCTACCTGTTATTTAATGAGGGCTATTATTCTTCTACTCAAAACATAAAACTAAGAAAAGAGCTTTGTATAGAAGCTATGCGACTTAACTATTTACTTTTAGAAAACGAAACAACCAATAGACCAAATGTTAGTGCTCTAATGTCATTAATGTGTTTTCATTCGTCTAGATTTAATGCAAGAACACACAAAAATGGAGAAACTATACTCTATAACGAACAAAATAAAGAGAATTGGAATAAAGAGCTAATTGAAAAAGGTGAACATTATTTACTCTTTTCTGCTAAAGAAAATCAGATTACCAAATACCACCTTGAAGCTGGAATTGCTTTTTGGCATACAAGAATTACTGATTCAAAAGAAAAATGGGAAAATATTCTACAGCTTTATAATCAGCTGTTACAAATTGAATACTCTCCAATTGTAGCTATAAGTAGAACATATGCTTTATCTAAAGCTAGAAGTAAGCCGTTGGCAATTAAAGAAGCCTTAAAAATCAATTTGAATGAGAGTTATTTATACCATTCGTTACTAGCTGAATTGTATAAAAATATTGATTTAGAAAAAGAAATTCAACATTTAGAAATTGCACTAAAAATAGCAAAAACAGAGAATGAAAAAAAGATGATTCATTTAAAAATTAAAAAAACTATCAACTAAATTAGAGCTTATTTTTTCAATACTAGACTTTCAATAAAAAACTCCATCATTCTATCTCTATCCATAGCCGTATGTCCTTTGTCTGGGCCAACTTGCACATCAAAGCTTTTACCTGCTTTTTGTAAGGCTTGTATTAGCTGTAAAGAATTTGAAGGGTGCACATTATTATCGCTTGTGCCATAATATATCATCAAATCACCTTTTAAATTATCTACATAAGTCATTATACTACCAGCGTCATAGCCTGCTTTATTGTCATCAATAGTATTCATATAACGTTCAGTATAAATATTATCATAATTACGCCAATCAGTAACTGCTGAATTGGCTACTGCTGCATGATATACCTCAGGAAATCTTAGTAGACTTGTTGCGGCAGTAGTACCGCCGTAAGATGTGCCAAAAACACCAACTCTCTCTTTATCAAAATAAGGTCTATCATATAAAGATTTAATGCCTTCAGCAAAATCATCCATTTCTACAATACCTAAATTACCATACAATTGATCTAATAGTTTTTTTCCTCTACCGCCAACATTTCTACCATCAAGATTCACCACTAAAAAGCCAAATTCTGTCAAAGCATCAGGAGTTTTAAATGTTTCAGTAAATCCATGAGTAGATGGCCCTCCGTAAATACTTAATAGTACAGGGTATTTCTTATTCGGATCAAAATTTGATGGAAAATGCAACATGCCATGTAATTCTGTTTTTTTATCGGCAGCAATAAATGTAAACACTTCAACTTTATTGAGACCAAGTTTCTCAAATTCAGAACTATCACTAGTTGCTAATTTCTTAATCACTTTACCTTTATTATTTAATAAATTTGTAAATGGCTGTTTGTCATGTGTTTGAGCTATGTCAACTATATATTTACTATCAGAGGAAATACTAACTGAATGGTGGTATGCAGGATTGGTTAACCTACTGCCTTTAGCACCATTTAATCGTACAGAATGCAATTGCATTTTCATATGATTATCACCACTTCTAGCCATATAGTAGAGCTTTTTATTCTTCTCATCAACTTTTACAATACTTGAAACTTCAAAGTTATGTTGTGTTAAAGGCTTGATGAGTTTTCCACTAAAATCATACAGGTAGTAGTTTTTAAATCCATTTCTTTCAGAAGCCCAAATAAAACGTTTACCATCTTTTAAATGGTAAATTTCAGGAGAATTTACTGTAAAACTAGCTAACCATTCTTCACGGATAATAACTCTAGTTTTTCCTGTAATAGGGTTAGCGGCTTTATACTCCATGATATTTTGTTTTCGGTTGGTACTGTGAAAAAGTAGTTCTTTACCATTTGGTGACCATGCAATATCATAAAGATAAGTACCTAAAGCTCCATCATTATAAGGTTTGCCATCTCGGGTATCTAAAACAGTAGTTTTTTTAGTTTCTAAATCGTAAACCACCAAATCAACAGGTAAATTTTTAGCTCCAACTTTAGGATATGCTTCAATTTCAACAGAATCTTGAACTTTTATTTGATTATAGAGCACATAATATTTTTTAGAACCTTCTTCGTTAAATTTATAAAAAGCAACCTTTTTACTGTCTGGAGACCACCACATAGCGGTAGTTTGATCTAATTCTTCACCATATACCCAAGTTGCAATACCATATTTTATCTGATTTTTAGTATTAGCTTCTGTTGTAATGGCAATAATATTACCTCCAGCAGAATCAGAAATATACATATTTCTATCCTTAGTAAATGCTTTTAATTTTCCGTTTGGAGAATAGGCCGAGGCATATTGTCTACCTCGTTGCGGTATAGCCCAATAATGACTCCAATCAGGTTGAGTAGCAATACCAATTTCTTCAATTTTAGAAGATTTTATAGTGTATTGAAATCGTTTACCATCTTTGTTATATTCAAAAGAATTTCCTGTAGCACTCCATGTTACAGACAAAGCTCCACTTTTTACTGAACTGCTTATTTTAGGAGCAATTTCTTGGTATCGCTCATAGCCTGGCATCTCTTTAAGCTTATCTTGAGCAACTAAAAGATTCGTTGTTATTACAAATATTAAAGTGGTAAATGTTATATTTTTTATCGTATTGAAGTTTATCATTTTTCGTATAGGGTTAAAATTGAATTTATAAATGTACTTATTCTTTTATAAATAATTTATAATGTATGGTATAAAATTTATACTTCATTATAAATTTTCATACTTTTGATTTCAAGGATAAATTCCTAAATCTTAATGAAAAAAAATAATCCGTACGCTGCCTTACAGTACAAAGAATTTAATGTCTTTTTATTGATGCGTTTTGCCTTAGTTTTTGCTTGGTCTATGCAGTTTATTATTATAGAATGGCAAGTATATAGTATGACTAAAAACCCACTGTCTTTAGGAATTATAGGCTTGATGGAAGTTGTACCAGCTGTTTCTTTAGCATTATTCGCTGGACATGTTGTTGATCAGAAAGAAAAAAAAGGGTTATTGATTAAATGTATTATTGGCTTTTTTATTCTTAGTATAGGTCTATTTTTATTGACATGGCCTAAAATTATTTCTGATTGGTCAACAAATACGGTACTGTATAGTATTTATTTTCTAGTTTTTCTAGGAGGTATTATTCGTGCTTTTCTAGGTCCTTCCATTTTTTCTATGTTAGCATTAATTGTACCAAAAAAACTCTACCCAAATGCAGCGACATGGAGTAGCTCTGTATGGCAAATGGCTGTAGTGTTAGGTCCTGCTGTTGCAGGATTTTCCATAAACTGGATGGGTGTACATGGCTCTATGTTTTTAATAGTTGGTTTTTCATTAATCGCAATACTTAGTGTTTTTCAACTAAAAACGAAACCTATTTTAAATCCGAATATAGGTGAAAATATTTTTAAAAGTCTAAGAGAGGGTATTCAGTTTGTTTGGAATACAAAAATTATTTTAACAGCCATCACATTAGATATGATTGCGGTTTTGTTTGGTGGTGCTATAGCTTTATTACCAATATACGCTCAAGATATCTTAAAAGTTGGCTCTGAAGGTTTTGGTCTTTTAAGAGCCGCTCCCGCTGTTGGGGCATTGATAATGATGTTTAGTTCTGCATATTTTCCGATGTATAAAAAAGCGGGAATAAAATTATTAATTTCTATCTTTGGTTTTGGTGTATGCATGATTGTTTTCGGAATCTCTACATGGTTTTGGATATCTGTATTTGCATTATTTTTTAGTGGAGTATTAGATGGAATTTCAATGATTATCAGACAGACCATTTTACAACTTAAAACACCAGACCATATGCGTGGTAGAGTAGCTTCAGTAAACTCAATGTTTGTAGGGTCATCAAATGAATTAGGGGCTTTTGAAAGTGGTGTAACAGCAAAGTTAATGGGTACGGTTACTGCAGTAGTTTTTGGTGGAACAATGACATTAATCACCGTTGTATTGACTGGTATCTTTTCTCCTAAATTTAGAAAATTAGATTTACGGGAAGATATTGAAGCTCATGAAAAAGAACTTTAATTTATAATATTTTATGCAATTTAACAGTATATTTATCAACTAATTATCACATATGAAATCATTAAGTATCAAAGAAATCAATGCTATTGTACAAGGAGAACTTGTTGGGAATACCACAGAATTAATTGTTGGACCAGAGCAGTTAGACAGAGCTTCTCGTTCACATATTTCTTTTGTGGGGAACACAAAATATATTCCTTTATGGGAGACTTCAAAAGCAAGTGCAGCTATCGTAAATGAAAATCTAAGTATTGAACCTGGTGAGAACCGTGCATTGATTAAAGTAAAAAATGCTGATTTAGCAATGGCTAAATTATTAGAAGCATTCAATCCACCATCTCCACAATTTGATTATGAAATTCATCCAACGGCAGTTGTAGATAGTTCAGCAAAAATTGGTGAAGGATGTAAGATAGGAGCAGGATGTTATATAGGTAAAAATGTAATCTTGGAAGATAATGTTTTAGTATACCCTAATGTTACAATTATGGATGACACAAAAATAGGTAAACATACTATAATTTGGTCAGGTACAGTTATTAGAGAGCGGACAGAAATAGGTAGTTATTGTATTTTTCACACCAACGTGAGTATTGGTGCAGATGGTTTTGGCTACAGACCTAGTGATGATGGTAGAGGATTGGTTAAAATTCCACAGATTGGTAATGTAATTATTGGCAATGCTGTAGAGATTGGGTCAAACAGTTGTGTTGATCGCGGTAAGTTTAGTGCAACCATTATCGGTGATGGCTGTAAAATTGACAATCTTGTACAGATAGGACACAATTCTATTTTAGGTCGCTCATGTATTATGGCAGGTCATAGTGGTTTGGCAGGGTCTGTCACTTTAGGAGATGGTGTTATTATTGGCGGGAGTGCTTCTATCAATGACCACACAACTATTCATTCTGGAGCAACAGTAGGTGCTGGTTCTGGTGTTGTAAGCGATGTTGCTGCAGGAAAGACAGTTTTGGGTTACCCAGCCTGTGATTCAAGAGAGATGTTACGACAATGGGTAGCATTGCGAAAATTAGCAAAAAAATAAGATTTTTTTTACTGCAGAATTTTACCACAATTAAAAATAAATGCTAAAAGTTCAGTAAATAATATATATTTGTAAAATAAATAATTTAGTAGATCAATAAATTAACGAATGGCAAGAGCACAAGAAACCTTTGGTAAAAAGGAAAGAGAAAAAAAACGTTTAAAGAAACGTGAGGAAAAGAAAAAGAGAAAAGAAGCACGTAAGTTAGAAGAAAAAAATGATGAGTTTATCTATGTTGATGAATTTGGTCAATTGACAAGTACTCCTCCAGATCCTACAAAGAAAATAAAGAAAGTAGATGCTGAAAGTATTGTTTTAGGTATACCTAAAAAAGAAGATCAAGAACCTGAAGATCCTATTAGAAACGGTAAAGTATCATTTTATGATGATAAAAAAGGTTTTGGATTTATTCTAGATCTAGAAAATCAAGAAAAATATTTCGTTCACGTTAGTGGATTATTAGATGATATTTCTGAAAATGATAAAGTAACCTTTGAGTTAGAAAGAGGACAAAAAGGAATGAATGCTGTACGTGTAAAAAAACAATAGTATAATTTCGCAATTCTATTAACTAAAAAGAGCTTGAAGATTTTAATCTTCAAGCTCTTTTTTAATTTGTATTGATTAAAAGATTACTCTTTTTCAGCCATTAAAGCAAAGAATTTATCAATATTAGGCATGATAACAATTCTAGTTCTTCTATTTTTAGCTCTGTTTTCTCTAGAGTCATTTTTAACTAAGGGTTGGTAACTACTTCTACCAGAAGCAATTAATCTTGCTGGATCAACTTTGAATTTCTTCTCTAATCTTCTAACAATTGATGTAGAACGCAATACACTTAAGTCCCAGTTATCTTTAATAGCACCAGTACTAATTGTTCTTGAATCAGTATGACCTTCTACCATTAAGTCTAAACTCTCTTCTGATTTAAGAAGATCAGCAATCTTTTGTAAAATGCCATCAGCTTTGTTATTCATTCTGTAACTAGCTGTTTTAAATAATAAATTGTCAGCAATAGTAATCATTACTACTGTTTCATTAATGTTGATATCAACATTACCATTACTATCTTCATTTAATTCACTACCTGCTAAGGTTTTCTTTAAGTTATAAGAAACCGCTAAATTCATAGAATCTTTTAACGTTTTAGCACCTGCCACTGCAGCAGCATCCATTTTTGAAATAGTATTTCTCATCTGTTTTTTAGCAGCTCCAGAAAGCACAGCTCCATCAGAAGTCGTTAATTTAGCATCACTTTCTTCTTTTAAAGCATTAATCTTAGCATTATAAGATGCTACTTTAGCCTCAATTGCAGCAAATTTAGCTTCTAACTCTTCTTTTTCAATAGAAGTTTTGTGCAACTGACCTTTAATTTGGTTTCTGTCTTGCTCTAGAGCTACATATTTCTTTTTAGAAACACATGACACTAACAAAACTGTAGTTAATAAAAATACTGATAATTTTTTCATGATTTAAAGTTTTTTGTTGTTTTTAAATTTATATTAAATTTTTTGTTGGTGCAAATGTATAATATTCTATCAATTTAACAATTAATTTTAATTCGAATTGTTAAAATCTATTAACAGTTTTTAATACTTATCCCAAGTATAATTGGGGTTATTGCAGTAATAACACATGATTATAAAAGATGTATTATTATATATAATTATGTATTTAAAACGTTATTAATACATCATTAGTATGATTTTAACCTTTTAAATAATACTGAGTTCATCTAAAATTGTTAGAAATTATTCTAAGTTTGCATCACTTTTATTATGCCAATAATTTTAGATGAAGGAAAAGAATAAAAAATTTTCATTATTATTTGATAAGCACCACTCTCAATTGTATAATTATTCTTACAGAGTTTTAAAAAGCAAGGATGCTGCTGAAGAAATGGTACAAGAAACCTTTATTAAACTTTGGAATAATTTTGAAAAAGTTAATCATTCAGAGCGTTCAATTGCATCATTTTTAATTAAAACACTTAAAAATACAATTATTGATGATTACAGAAAAAAGAAGACCCGAAAGACTCACACTAACCTTTATACTTTAAATACTACTATTGAAGAAGAAATTGATAATGAATGGGAAATCTATCAACAAATAGAAACGGTCTATAATTCACTTCAACCTAATACTACAGAAATATTTCAACTATCAAGAGATTTAGGACTTACCTATAAAGAAATTGCTGCTAAAAAAAATATTTCTATAAAAACGGTAGAGTCTCATATTTCAAAGGCTTTAGTTGCATTTCGAGAACACTTAAAAGATTATTTATAAAAAATATCTTCCTTTTAAATAGGGTATAGCTATTTGACACACGTCTTATAAATATAGGTTCCCTGATTAATGGGTATACAAAATCACATGTTATAATTTTATAAAGATGAAAAGAACTATTGTAATTTTAATGTTTATGGTTTCATTTGGAGCCACCTCACAAAGGAAAGAACGCTCCACTTTTATAGATATTACTGTTGGAAAA
>JAMONB010000277.1 GCA_027066745.1 Flavobacteriaceae bacterium | reverse complement strand
GCTTTTAATTGTGTGTTGATAATGTTTTTAAGATCTTTTGGGCCAAAAATATGCAAATCATTTTTTCGTCCTAATAAGCCAAATGTTGATAATAAACCAATCAAGCCGAAAAAATGATCTCCATGTAAGTGTGAAATAAATATATGGTTGATTGCAGAAAATTTAATTTTGTATTTTCTGAGCTGTACCTGGGTACCTTCCCCACAATCAATCAAAAATCGCCTATTATTTATTTCTAAATATTGCGATGTTGGATGTGAAAATGTTCTCGGTGTAGCCGAATGACAACCTAATATTGTTAAGTTTATACTCATTTAATCACAATACGTTTTGATGTTATCTCAGTACTAGTTTTAATTGAATAAATGTAAATTCCAGAATCTAACTTATCTCTATAGAACGGAATTGTATTGTTGCCAACCTTAGTAGTGTATTTTTGAGAATAGACGACGTTTCCAATAAGGTCTTTAACTGAAAAATCAACTTCAAATACAGCAGCTGCATAGAATTTAATTTTAGTTGTAACGCTAAAAGGGTTGGGTGAGGCCAAAATCTTCTTAATAATCATTGTAGAATCTTGTACAATGTTATTC
This sequence comes from Flavobacteriaceae bacterium, assembly GCA_027066745.1. GTDB lineage: Bacteria > Bacteroidota > Bacteroidia > Flavobacteriales > Flavobacteriaceae > Aureibaculum. The sequence continues at coordinate 8,532 of JAMONB010000277.1, read as the reverse complement.
TTTTCTAACTGTTGTGAAAAAACAGTTGAAGAAAGTGTAACCAATAAAATAAAAAGTAATTTTCTAACCATATATTATTTAATTAAAATCCCAAATCTCGTTCAATATTCTCCATTTCCACAATATCTTTTGCTTCAATAAGAGTTGGTACCGTTATAATCTCATCCGGTACATTGTCAATGTCTATTCCATTTACAACTATTACAAAAGACATGCCATTGTTTTTGTGTTGTTTAGAATGTTGCAAAAATAACAAGATATTTTCTATAAGCACCTCTTTAGTCTTAGAAAAATCAAGAATGATATTCTTGTCATTAAAATTATGATATTTTTTTGAAAAATCTAAAAAAAAATCTACAATAGATTTTTTGTCATTTTTAAAAATGATTGCTATTTCAGTTTCCTCTTGGTTCATTTTTTTATTTGTTGTGCTAATAAATAGATTACAGCCATACGTATTGCCACTCCATTTTCTACTTGATTTAATATGATAGATTGGTTTGAATCTGCTACGTCACTAGTAATTTCAACACCTCTATTGATAGGTCCTGGATGCATAATTACAATTTCCTTGCCAAGACCATCTAAAATTTTTTTATTGATACCGAAAAGTTGTGTATATTCTCTAATGGATGGGAAATAGTTAATATCCATCCGTTCGTGTTGTACTCTTAAAACATTGGCAACATCACACCAAGCTAAAGCCTTCTTAAGGTTGGTTTCAACTTCAACACCTAAGCTACTAATGTACTTAGGTATTAATGTTGTTGGTCCACAAACTTTCACTTTTGCTCCTTGTAATTGTAAAGCAAAAATATTTGACAAAGCAACTCTGGAGTGGAGTATATCACCGATAATAACTATTTTTTTACCTTTAACGATTCCTAGTTTTTCTCTGATGGAGTAACTATCAAGTAATGCTTGTGTAGGGTGTTCATGAGCACCATCACCAGCATTTATAATTTTAGCATCAACATGTTTAGATAAAAAGACACTAGCTCCAACATTGGGATGCCTCATAACCACAATATCAACCTTCATTGAAAGGATATTATTAACGGTATCAATTAACGTTTCTCCTTTTTTTACAGATGATTGACTGGCAGAGAAATTAATAATATCTGCTGAAAGTCTTTTTTCAGCTAATTCAAAAGAAAGTTTTGTACGGGTGCTGTTTTCAAAGAACAAATTGGCAATTGTTATGTCTCTTAAAGAGGGGACTTTTTTTATAGGTCTATTGATGACTTCTTTAAAATGGTCAGCTGTCTCAAAAATAAGATCAATATCTTCTTTTTTAAGATGCTTAATGCCTAGTAGATGTGCTGTGCTTAACTGTTTCATTTTAATAATCACTTAAAATATAAACGGCATCCTTTTTATCTTGTTCTTGCCAAGAGACTTTTACTTTTTCAGAGTTTATTACATCTACCTGCCTGCCTTTGTAATCAGGTTGAATAGGTAAATGTCTGCTAAATCGTCTGTCAATGAGTACTAATAATTCAATAGATTCTGGTCTGCCGAAGGATTGGATTGCTGTTAATGCAGAGCGTATACTTCTTCCAGAAAATAATACATCGTCAATAATGACTACTTTTTTACCTTCAACAATAAAATCTATAGTTGTATTGCTAGCTGCTAAAGGAGCTTCTCTACGTCTAAAATCATCGCGATAAAAAGTGATGTCAAGTTGCCCTAGCTTAATGTCAGTTATATTATAGTCTTTTTGTAAAACGTCTTGTAATCTTTGAGCGAGAAAAATACCTCTAGGTTGTAAGCCAATCAATACCGTGTTATTAAAGTCATTGTGATTTTCAATGAGTTGACAAGCCAAGCGATGCAGTATAATGTGAATATCTTTTGAGTTAAGTAATGTCTTTTTCGCCATGATAGCAGTACGAGCCTTGGGTTCGGATGCAAAAATACATATTTTTTAAAATAAAAAAAAGGTTTATAACATGTTAATTAATTTGTTAACAACATTTCTTAGTTGTTGGCTGTTAAAAAATGGATTGCACTAATTTTAAATCGTTAAGAAAACCTGATTTTATGCACAATTTTCAAAATGATGATAATGACATTCCATTATTAAAGTTTGAATCAATGTTGAAAACTAATAGTGTGTATTTTTTCGATTCAACTGAATTTGAAGAGATAATATTACACTATATGAACGTTGGTAAAATGTCTTTGGCTAAAAAAGCATTAAATTTAGGTTTAGAACAGCATCCAGATGCTATTGCTTTAAAATTAGCTTATGTTGAAGTACTTTTATATGAGGATAAGATTAATAAAGCTGAAAAGTTATTGTTTGAGCTTGAAAAGATTGATCCTTTAAATGATCAAGTTTTTTTACATAAGGCTACTTTACTATCAAAGAATGACAATCATAAAGCAGCAATAATTGCTTTAAATACAGCACTATTGTATACCGAGGATAAAGCTGATGTGCTTTCAATGATTGGTATGGAATACCTCTATTTAGAAGAGTATGAAACTGCACGATTAAATTTTGCTAAATGTTTAGAGGTAGAATATGATGACTATACCTCACTATATAATGTTATTTATTGTTATGATATGTTGGGGCAAAGTCAAGAAGCTGTTGGTTATTTGAATAATTACATAGAAAAAGACCCTTATAGTGAAATTGCATGGCACCAATTAGGTAGACAATATTTTATTCAAGAAAATTTTACTGAAGCATTAAGAGCTTTTGACTATTCAATTTTAATTGACGAATATTTTATTGGTGCTTATTTAGAGAAGGCTAAAACTTTAGAAGAACTAAAACGTTACGAAGAAGCTATTGAAAATTATGAATTAACTATTAATTTAGATGATGGTACTTCGTATTCATATTTAAGAATTGCTAGCTGTTATGAAAAATTAGGCAATCATAGAAAGGCTTTAAAATACTACAATATTACGGTAAAAGAAGATCCCTTATTAGATAAAGGATGGTTGGCTTTAACTAATTTGTATATTAAAAATAAAAATTATCAAAAGGCATTGTATTTTATTAATAAAGCCTTACTTATTGACGATAGTTATTCTATTTATTGGATGCGTTATGCTGAAATAAATTTGAAATTGAATTTTTATGAAGAGGCAACCAAAGGTTTTCAAAAGTGTTTAGACTTAGAAGATTATTCTTTAGATATATTTATCGCTTTAACTGACGTTTTACATTTTATTGGTGAGTTTACAGATGCAATAGAGGTTTTAAAAAAAGCAAAGATAATGTATGATGATTTTGCTGAAATAGAATATCGTTTAAGTGGGTTACATTTTTTAATACAACAAGAAAAACAAGGACTAAAGTTATTAGAAAGTGCTTTAAAGATAGATTATGATTATCATAAAATTATTAAAGAACTATACCCTTCTGTTTTTGATTTAGAAAGTGTTCAAAAACTTATTTTAAAATATTAAATTGGTATAAGAAGTTAATTTTTTAGAACTTCACTTCACTTCAGTTTTTCTTTATTTTTATTTCAAAAATCCTGATTTTACAATCATTCAATTTTACTATATTTGAAATCAATTATACAAGGATGCAAAGAAGTTTAAAAGATTACATAATTATTTTACTCAAAGGAATTGCAATGGGAGCCGCAGATGTGGTTCCAGGAGTTTCTGGAGGTACAATTGCCTTTATTTCAGGAATTTATGAAGAGTTGCTAACTTCAATCAATGCTGTAAACTTAGATGCTATAAAGGTATTAAAGAAAGAGGGCTTTAAGGCAATGTGGAAGTTAGTTAATGGTAATTTTTTATTGGCATTGCTGACGGGTATTGGTGTCAGTGTTTTGTCCTTGGCAAAATTAATAAAATGGTTATTAGTAAATGAGCCAATTTTATTATGGGCCTTCTTTTTTGGTTTAGTAGTTGCAAGTGTTTTCTTTGTAGGAAAACAGATCAAGAATTGGAATATTGTTAAAGTTTTAATGTTAATTATTGGTGCTGCGTTGGCCTTTTATATTACAATTTTACCACCTGTGGCTGATCAAGTTACCTCCAGTTGGTTTTTGTTTTTGGCTGGAGCCTTAGCAATCTGTGCAATGATTTTACCTGGTATTTCTGGTAGCTTTATTTTATTGTTATTAGGAGCTTACAGACCAGTAATAGATGCTTTAGATCAGAGAAATATTAAAATAATATTTCTTGTTGGTAGTGGTGCAATTATAGGATTACTCACTTTTTCAAGAGTTTTAAAATGGTTATTTGACACATATAAAGAGATGACATTAGCTGTTTTAACAGGGTTTATTGCAGGGTCATTAAACAAAATTTGGCCTTGGAAAGAAACTTTGTCATGGCGTACAGATTCACATGGTAAAGAAGTGCCATTTATTCAAGAGAGTATTTTGCCTATTAATTATGAAGGAAACCCAGAATTGCTTTGGGCTATAATTTTAGCCGTTATTGGTTTTTCGGTAATTTTACTTTTAGAAAGATTCTCAAAAGAAAATAAAGTTTCATAAATGTATAAAGTTCGCACTTTATTTGATAAATTTTCTCTTTTTATAAAAGGGCTAGCTATGGGAGCTGCAAATAAAGTACCAGGTGTTTCAGGGGGTATTGTTGCTTATGTAGGTGGTTTTTATGAAGAATTAATTTACTCTTTTCAAAAAGTAAATGGCAAAGCTTTTAAGTTGTTGTTTAGTGGTCGTTTTAAAAGCTTTTATAGATATACCAATGCTCAATTCTTACTTCTAATTTTTTCTGGAAGTATCTTTAGTTATTTTACAGTTTCTCAATTGCTAGATTATTTAATTAAAAACCATGAACTCTATGTTTGGAGTGCCTTTTTTGGGATGATTATAGGCTCAATATATTATATAGGTAAACAAATTAAAGATTGGCGTATTACGACTAATATCGGAATTATTATTGGAGCTATATTAGGTATTGCGATTAGTTTTATGAGCCCTGCCAAAGAAAATGATAACTTGTTTTTTGTGTTCTTTTGTGGGATTATTGGTGTAACCGGAATGACATTACCAGGTCTGTCAGGCTCATTTATACTAATTTTATTAGGGAATTATGTGTTGTTACTAGTCGATTCTGTTAATGCATTATACAGAACGATAATAGATATCTTTCAAGGAGATTTTTCATTCTTGCAAAATATTATTAGAATGAGATACCTGAAAATTGTAGGTTCTTTTGGTTTAGGCTCTGCTTTTGGTTTGGTTGTTACTTCTCAAATATTGGCCTACGTCCTAAAAAGATGGCATCAATTAGTAACGGCGTTAATACTTGGTTTTATTACAGGCTCTTTAGGGATAGTTTGGCCATGGAAACAAGCTATTTATAAATTAGAAAATAAGGAATTGTTATTCGATTCTAAAGGAAATAAAGTAATTGAGAATTATAAACGCTTTATGCCAGATTTTATGCAATTTGAAACTTGGATAGCTATAACCTATATTTTAGCAGGTATAGGGATTGTTTTATTAATTGATTATTATGAGAAAAATTCAAAAAAAGTTTAAATACGGATTGATTGGAAAGAATATTTCCTATTCATTTTCTAGGCAATATTTTACTGAAAAATTCAAAAAATTAAAATTGAAGGATAATGAGTATGTAAATTTTGATTTGCATACTATTGATGAATTCTCTAACATAGACTTTAAGACTATAGGCGGATTCAATGTGACCATTCCCTATAAAGAACAAATCCTAAATTTTTTAGATACTATTGATGATGAAGCTAAAGAGATTGGAGCAGTAAACACCATAAAAATAACAAAAGACAACCAATTAGTAGGTTATAATACTGACTTTTTTGGTTTTCAAGAGTCGTTAGTACCTCTTTTAAAGCCACATCATAAAAAGGCATTAGTTTTGGGAACTGGCGGTGCGTCAAAAGCCATAATTTTTGTTTTAAAGAAACTGAATATAGATTATTTAGTCGTCTCTAGAAATCCTGTAAAAGAACAAATTTCTTATCAAGAGCTAACAGAAAAAGTACTTGATAATTATACTTTAATTGTCAATTGTACCCCGTTAGGTACCTACCCCGATATTGATAAATCTCCAAACATTCCCTACCGATTTATCACAAACCAACATTTATTATACGATTTAATTTACAATCCCAGAAAAACCTCCTTTTTAAGTAATGGAGAGAAACAAAGAGCAACCATCTGTAACGGACTAAAAATGTTAGAATTACAAGCTGAAAAAGCTTGGGAGATTTGGAATTTATAATTTTCAAGCATTTTATACAACTAATAATCAATAATTGTGTCTAATATTTGAAAATACTTTTGTATTTTAACCCCTTAATATATATCTTTTATAAAAAAGTGGAACCTTAAACATTTATCTAATGTTAGACGATAGCAAAAAAAATAATACTATAGACGAAGAAAAAATTACTCCTGAAGTGTCAGGAGAAAATCAATCTGATGTAAGTTCAGACATAACAGAATCTATAGAAGATAAAACCAGTACTAGTATAACAGAGAATACAAATTCAGATGACACATTGAATGTGGCAGATGATAATAAGACTATTTCTGAAAAAGAAGAAGCTATCGAAAAAGTTGAAGATGAAACAAAGACTGTAGAAGAGAAAAGTAGAATTGTTGAAGAAAAAGAAAAAACTATTGGTGATAAAAAAGAGGAAGAGACTGAGCGAGAGAAAGAAGAAGAGATTGATTATGAAAAACTTGACTTAGAACAGTTAACGGCAGCTTTAGAAAAGTTATTGAAAAGTGAGCCTGTTTCAAAAATTAAGGCTAGCGTAGATAAAATTAAAACAAGCTTCAATCAACAATTCGGAGCCTTATTGAATGAAAAGAAAGAGGCATTTTTAGCTGAAGGTGGTAATGTAATTGATTTTTATTTCTCAAGTCCAATAAAAACTGCTTATAATGATTTGCTTTTTGAATATAAAACAAAAAGAGAGTCTTATTACAAAGAGATAGAGCGAGAGCAGAAAGATAATTTAGCCAAGAAATTGACTCTTATTGAAGATTTGAAACATTTAATTGAAAATGCAGAACCTTCAACTATGTATAATCAATTTAGAGAAAACCAAGATAAGTGGAGAGCGATTGGTAGAATACCAAGTGCATCATATAAAGATACTTGGCGAACTTATGAGCACCATGTTGAACGTTTTTATGACTTATTACATTTAAGTAATGATTTAAGAGATCTTGATTTTAAGCACAATTTATTAGAAAAAATAAAGTTGGTTGAGAAAGCAGAACGATTGACTCAAACAACAGATTTAAATAAGGCTTTTAAAGAATTACAAGTGCTACATAGACTCTGGAAAGAAGAAGTAGGACCAGTAGCTAGAGAATTTCGCGAAGAGATTTGGGAGCGTTTTAGTAATGCTACCAAAAAAATTCATGAAAAAAGGCATGGGTATCAGAAAGAATTAGAGTCTAAGTATGAAGACAATGTAATTCTAAAAAGAGAAGTCATAGAAAAAATAGCAAATGTTATTGAAGAAGGAGCTAGCAAATCTCATAAATATTGGCAACAAAAAATTAAAGAATTAGAAAAGTTACGTCAAGAATTTTTTAAAATTGGCAAAGTGCCAAGGCAAGTGAATGATAAAATTTGGAATGAATTTAAAGAAGCTACAGGTGCTTTTAATAGAGTTAAAAACGTTTATTATAAAAATGTAAAAAAAGACCAACACGAAAATCTTCAAAAAAAGAATGCATTGGTTGAAAAAGCTCAGCAATTAAAAGATAGTGAAGAGTTTGAAAAAGCTACTGAGATAATGAAGCAAATTCAGGCTGAGTGGAAAACCATAGGGCATGTACCTAGAAAAGATTCAGACAAAATTTGGAAAAGTTTTAAAGATGCCTGTAACCATTATTTTGACAGGCTACATAGTGAACAAGATGAAGCTAATAAGGAGCAAGTAGAAGTCTTTAATAAAAAGAAAGAATTGTTAGAAAATCTTAAAAATCAAGCTAATGATAATAAGGATTTGAGTATAGAAGAGATAAACTCTTATATTGAAGATTGGAATAAACTAGGTAGTTTACCACGTAATATGCATCATATTGAAATCAAATTCAATAAAGCAATAAATACACTTTATGGTAAGTTAGATTTAGATGAAAAAGAGATTGCTATGTTGAAATTTAAAAACATGGTAAATGGTTATCTTGAGACTAACAATGTTAGAAAGTTAGATAATGAACAATTGTTCATTAGAAAAAAGATTGATGAATTGACAAGAGAAATTCAACAATTAGAAAATAATATTAGTTTTATTTCTGGTGCAAAAGATGATAATCCATTACTTAAAGGAGTTCGTGATAATATCCAAAACAATAACAATCAATTAGAAATTTGGAAAACTAAATTGAAGTATTTATCTGGGTTGGAGTATTAAGATAGGTGTAGAAAACAATAAATTACCCCCTCTTCTACGAGAAGGGGATTGTTTACCACTTAATAATCACACTTCCCCAAGTAAAGCCACTACCAAAAGCAGCTAAAACAACAGTGTCATTTTCTTTGACTTTCCCTTGTTCCCAAGCTTCTGTT